>JALYJV010000335.1 GCA_030775105.1 Pseudomonadota bacterium
CACGCCGGCCGAGCAAATCGATTTGCTCGAGTTCACCCGCGGCGATGGCTCGCCGTTGATTACCGACGAAACCATTCAGAGCGGGCGCTATGACTCGGTTGAAATCACGATTGAAAGCGACGAGAGCAGCAGCCTTTCCTTCATTCAAGACGGCAGCAATGAATTTGCGCTGTTCATTCCAGATGATCAGCAAGCAAAGCTCGAGTTGCCAGCTGATTTCGAGGTCGAAGACGGTGAAACCACCGCGCTGACCTTGCAGCTGGAGTTGCGCGAATCCTTGCGGGAGCGGGACGATGGTGTTTTCGAGCTGCACCCGAGCGTGCGCCTGGTTCAGGATGACGAAGTCGGAACGGTCAGGGGGACCATCGCTACCGCGCTGGTCCCCGAAGGCTGCGCTGCCGCGGTATATGCCTACAAGGGTAGCAACATCATCCCTGGCGATATCGATGACACCGGAGGGCCGATCAGCACGGCGGCGGTATTCGGTAATCGGAGCGACGGACTGAGCTACTCAGTCGACTTTCTCGAGGCGGGGCCGTACACGCTCGCGTTCACCTGTGACGCGGATGAAGAAGATCCTGCGCGCAGCGACGATCTTGAATTCGTCACCGAGGACGATGCGACGGTTGAAGCCGGCGAAACGGAAACCTTGAACATCGCGCGCTGAGTGTGACCGGAAAAATTGCGGGCTCTGCGTCTCACCGAGTCCGCAGCAGCATCACGTCATTGTGGCGCGGCCTTCCGTGCTTCCAACTTCTTCTTGCTGGGCAGGATGCCCATCGCCTTGCAGATGATGCCAAGCATGATTTCGTCGGCGCCGCCGCCAATCGACACCAGACGGGTATCGCGATACGCGCGGGCGATATTGTTTTCCCACATGTAGCCCTGACCGCCCCAGAACTGCATCAGGCCGTCGGTGACTTCGCGCGAGACGCGACCGATCTTCAGTTTGCACATTGATGCGAGCATCGCGACGTGTTCCGGTGTGTGCTTGCCGCTCAAGTATTCCTGAGCCGTGTGGTAGACCAGTGCCTTGAGCGACTCGACCTCAGTGCGCATTTCGGCAATTCGGAAATGCACGTACTGGTTGTCGATGATCGACTGGCCGAAGGCCTGGCGCTGGCTGACGTAGGCAATGGTTTCTTCAATCAGATTGAGCAAGCCATCGATGCCGGAGGCGGCGCCGAACAGACGCTCCTCCTGGAACTGCATCATCTGATACATGAAGCCCATGCCCTCCTGGCCGATCAGGTTGCGGCGTGGTACGCGCACGTTATCGAAGAAGATCATTGCCGTATCAGATGAGCGCATGCCGAGCTTGTCGAGCTTGGTCCTGCGATCAATGCCCTTGGCATCCATCGGCACGATGATCAGCGACTTGTTCATGTGCGGTTTGCCTTCCGATGTATTCACTAGCGTGCATGCCCAGTCGGACTGCGTGCCATTGGTGATCCACATCTTCGAGCCGTTGATGACGTAGTCGTCACCGTCCTTGGTTGCATAGGTTTTCAGACCTGCGACATCGGAGCCGGCGCTGGCTTCCGACACAGCGATCGATACGACCATGTCGCCGCTGATCGCCGGAGCGAGATACTCGGTACGCAGTTCCTTGGAGCCGAAGCGCGCCAGCGCCGGTGTCGCCATGTCGGTCTGCACACCGATGCCCATTGGGACACCGCCGCAAGTGCAGTTGCCGAGCGCCTGCGCAAACATCACCTGATACGAGTAGTCGAGGCCCATGCCGCCGTAGTCGGTCGGCTTCGAAACTCCCAATAGCCCGAGCGAGCCCATCTTTTTGAGCACTTCATGTGCTGGCCAGATTCCCGCGTCTTCCCATTCGGCAACGTGGGGATTGAGCTCGTTCTTCACGAACGCTTTGACGGTGTTGTACAGCTCCAGGTGCTCGTGAGTAATGATCATTACCTGACTCGGTTGGCAAAACAGCAAGCGCTATTTATAGGCTTCACGCCCACACCGGTCAATCGGAGTAATCAATAACTCAGACGTTCGGTACGAATGGTTACCTGTAAATCAGACATCGACCATTCGCTGCGCGCTCAGTGCTTTGCCGGCAAAGTCTCCGGCGAGTCCACTTCCAACACGAACATTGTCGGCCAGCATTTCCCTGTCACGTAGAAGCGATCACTTTTGCTGTCGTAGGCAATGCCGTTGAGCACATGATCGGCTGCGTCCCAGTTCACCGGCTTGTTGAATCGCTGCTTGAGTGCACTGAGGTCAAGCCAGGCGATGACGTCGCCATTCTTTGGATTGATCTGCACGATCCTATCGGTCTGCCAGATGTTGGCGAACACACTCTGTCGCGCGTATTCGAGTTCGTTCAATCGATCGATTGATACGCCGGCAGCGCGAACATTGATCCGCGAAATTTCGGCGAAGGTTTGTGGATCGCGGATGCTCAGCGCGGCTGTTCCGTCACTCATGATCAGGCGCGAACCATCAGTCGTGATGCCCCATCCTTCGCCATTGAAGCGGCGCTGCATCATCGCCTTCCCATTCAAGTCAAAGTACTGCGCGATGCCTTCGCGCCACGTCAGCATCACCAATCTATCGCGCCAGACAGTCAGCCCTTCGCCGAACAAACTCGGTAAAAGTTGCGCAATTTGCCGCCCCTCACCGGATTTCAGGTTGGTCTCGAACAGCGCCGAACGGCCATACAAACCGGTGCTTTCGAACAAGCGATGATCGTGAATCGCGAGCCCTTGAGTGAATCTTTTTTTGTCATGATCAAGTGTCGAGACGACGCTCCATTTCAAACGTTTTACCTTCGAGAAATCGTGTTTTTCTGTATCCGCAGACAACACATCATCGGCATTCGCGATGCATGAAAAAATGCACAGCAGTGAAATCAAAAATGCACGCACGACTAATCTCGCCTAACGGAGTCCATATTGTGCGTCAAGACAAAGGCATTGATTTAAATTTTAAATGTGGGTAAAACATCACACCATGGAAATGCACGTTGTGTTTCCAAACCACGCGGAGTTTTCCGCGACTGTCCTGTATGGAGGATGTGTAATGGCTGCTAAGAAGGCTGCTAAGAAGGCTGCTAAGAAACCCGCGAAGAAGGCTGCCAAGAAGGCAGTGAAGAAGGTCGCGAAGAAAGCTGTGAAGAAGGTCGCGAAGAAGGCTGCCAAGAAGCCTGCGAAGAAAGCTGCAAAGAAAGCCGCAAAGAAGGTCGTCAAGAAGGCCAAGGCCGCGGCGAAGAAGTAAGCGGGCTGCCACCGCACGGGCGGCAGCAACGCATTCCGGTAACGGACGCTAGCCGCCCGCTTTAGAAAAGACGACAGCAAACGCATTACATTCGCGCCGCGGCTACACGACTTTGTCGAGTAGCCGCGTTTTTTTTGCGAGTAGGAGTGCAGTCCCCGGCTCTCGCGCAATGCGAGCAGGACGGCCCGCTACAATGCCGCTCCTTGGAGGACTTCAATGATCAAGAGCATGACCGGGTATGCGCGCGTCGAGCGCGCAGGTGAGTTTGGCCGCATTAGCTGGGAGATGCGCTCCGTCAATCACCGCTATTTGGACGTTCAGTTCAAAGTGCCGGAAGAATTCCGCGTGCTCGAAGGCGAGCTACGGGTCGTGGCGGGGACCAAGCTGTCGCGCGGCAAGGTCGAGTGCGCCCTGCGCTATCAGCGCGAAGTTGCCGCCAATGATCAGATTGACCTCGACTTCAACCGTATTCGCCAGCTGCGCCATGCGCTGGATGTGCTCAATACCGAGTTTGGGGCCACCACTGCGCCCGAGCCGGTGCGCCTGCTGACCTTCCCCGGGGTCGTGCGCGAAGAGCGTGCCGATTTCGCCCCGCTGCTGGCCGAAGCGCGGACCCTGTTTGACGAAGCGCTTGAAGAGTTCACGGCGTTCCGATCCAGCGAGGGGGAGCGCCTCGCGCAGTATCTGATCGAGCGCTGCGACAGCATGCTGGTGCTAGTGAGCCAGCTGCGCCAGCGCTATCCGTTTGTCCGCGACCAGTGGCTGGAGCGCATGCGGGCCCGCTGCAACGATCTCGGTGTTGAAGTCGAACCGCAGCGGCTGGCTCAGGAAGTGGCGCTGGCTTCACAGCGGCTCGATATAGAAGAAGAGATGTCGCGCCTCGAAAGCCACGTGAAGGAAGTGCGCCAGGCCTTCAGCCGCGCCGACGCGGTCGGCCGCCGGCTCGACTTCCTGATGCAGGAACTCAACCGTGAAGCCAACACGACCTCATCCAAGTCTCAGGACGCCGAGATGACCCGCTGCGCGGTGGATTTGAAAGTGATCATCGAGCAGATGCGCGAGCAGGTGCAGAACATCGAGTAACGCCATAGCTCCAGGCCAAGGACCGCCGCAGCACTGCTTTTGTCCGGCGCCAGTGGCACAATTGCGCCGTCATGAGATCCCTGCGTCGAAATCCATTTGCGGTCTGGCTCGGCATTCTTGCCGTGCTGGCGCAATTGGTATTGCCGGCGGCGCACGCGCAGTCCTGGGCCAAGCGCAACGGCGATCCGCTCCTGTATGCATTCTGCGGCCAGGTTTCCCCGGCGCTGATCCAGCAGCTGCGTGCGGTGTCGGCGCCGGAGCTGCTCCAGGACATTGAGCGCGCGCATCGGGCCAGCAATTCTCTTTCCTGTGATCTGTGCACCGCCGTTCATGGCGGTCACCTGGCCAGCGCTCCGGCGGCTCAGCCGCCTGTGCTGTTGGTCGAACATCCTCCCCAGCGGATCAATGCCGAACCGGCATTCGTTCCCGCGCAGATTGCGTTTGCCTTTCAGGCACGCGGTCCACCGCTCTCCCTGGTCTGACGCCGTAGCCTCGCGAGAGGCTCTTTGACGTTGCTGCCTGCGGGTAGCCTGGGAGCACACATGAAACATCCATCGGCGAGCCGTCAGGCTCTGACCGTCACTGCTGCGTTGGCCGCAGCGGTGTCATCCAACGCCGCACTCGCCTGTTCCACCTGCAAGTGCGGCGACTACACCATCACCCTGTTGGGTTCCGAGAAGGCCTACAGCGGACGCTTCCGCACGGCGGTCGACTATGTCTATCGCTCGGAAACGGCTGGAGTCGATGCGGGCGAGCAGGAAACCACCGAGCAGCGCACGACCCTGGGATTGGCGTACAGCCTGAGTGAGGACATCACGCTGGCCTTGCAGGTGCCGTTCGTACGCAAGGAAATCGAGGCCGGGAATCTGGCGCGGCAGGAAGCCGAGGGCCTGGGCGACATTGACCTGACGGCGCGCTGGACGCTGCATCGCAGCGGCGCAGTCAGTGGCCGCCATCTCGCGGGCGTTCGCGCTGGCGTGCGCCTGCCGACCTCTGAAGAAGTTGAGGCAGATGGTGAGCTGCTCGATATCGATGTGCAGCCGGATGCCGGTGCGACAGTGCCCAGTCTCGGTGCCTGGTATGGCTACTACCGATTCCCCTGGTTTGCGACGGCAACAGTCACGGCGTTCAAGTACGGCGAAGGCAACCAGCAGTTTGAAGGCGGCGATGCGATGGTGGTTTCAACGCTCGCGCAGTACGGCCTGACCCAGACTCTCGCGCTGCAGCTCGGGGTTGATGCTCGCTGGTCCGGGCGCAATCGATTCTTGGGCGTTGCCGATCCGGATTCCGGCGGAACGCTGGCGATGGCCTTTGCCGGTGCGGCGCTGCGCATGGGCGAGGACTTTCTCGTTCACGCCGGCGCCCAGCTGCCGCTGATCGAAGAACTCAATGGCGAACAGGACGAAGACCCGGCGCTGCGCGTCGGCATGACTTACGACTTCTGAAGAAATGGAAATGAACAATAAACTTATGATGGTAACTGCGGTATCGGCAGCCTTGATGATGGGTGCCTGCTCGAAGAACGGCTCCAATGAAGAAGGCATCGAAGTGGGCGTCAAGGCGCTGGCACTTTCCTCGACGGCGGCGGACGCAGCCAAGAACGATGCGGAGTCGGTGACCTTCCGCCGCTCAGACGGCATGAAGGTCGAATTGCTGCTCGGCATGATCAATTTGGTGCCGGTGGAACTGCAGCTGTGCGAAACGTCGCTGGCAATGATGCTCAAGCGTCTGATGGCACCGTTGAGCCCGATCGGCGCCGCCTATGCGCATGGCGGATCCCATGGCGAAGGGCCGGAAGGCGCGGTCGACGTACTTGCAAGCGAGCCCACCGATCTGGGCACACTGACGGCGGAACCCGGCAGATACTGCGGCATCGTCGTCGAACTGCAACCCGGCGCCGCGGAAGCCGCCAAGCACGGTGCGCCGCTGGACGAGAGCATGACCGGCGTCGGCGTCAACGTCGCGCCGTGCTACTACGCGTCGACCGTAGGTTTGTCTGACGAAGAGGCTGCGGTCGTTCAGGACCATCATTGCATTCAGGTCAGAACCCTGGTCGAACCTTTGCGTGTCACCGTCCCGCTGGTCGAGCCAGTAACCCTCGACGCGGCGAACACCGAGCTGCAGATCACCGTCGCGGCCTGGTACGAAACCTGGTTCGATGGCGTCGACTTTGATCTGCTTGAGACGGATGCGGAGCAGCAGACCTTGCTGGCCGACAACGTCGCTGGATCGCTGCAGGTTCTGGCGGAAGACGTCGAGTAAGCCGGTATTGCTGCTCGTTTCGACCGGCGCGCGGGTTCGCCCTGCGCGCCGGTCTTTGTCTGCACTAACGTTCGAGCAGTGACGGCGACGCCCGCTGTGCGCAGTGCTGGCGTTCACAGACCTTGCAGCCGACGCCGATTGGTGTCGCCGACATCGGACCTTGCAGGTCGAGGCCGCGTGAATAGACCAGTCGATGCGCATGGCGCAGATCGCAGCCCAGCCCGACGGCGAAGGTTTTCTGCGGTCGTCCGTATCCGACTGCGCCGCTGACGACCTGACGAGCGATCCAGAAATAGGTGCGGCCGTCCGGCATGCTCGCAACCTGGGTCAGCACGCGATCCGGCTGGCTGAAGGCTTCATAGACGATCCACAACGGGCAGGTGCCGCCCACCCGCGAAAAGTGGAAGTCGGTTGCCGAATGCCGCTTCGAGACATTGCCGGCGCGATCGACACGCACAAAGAAGAACGGCAGGCCCGGTGATCCGGGGCGCTGCAAGGTCGACAGTCGGTGGCAGATCGCTTCCGCGCCGACCCCGAAGCGATTGGCGAGGCGTTCGATGTCATAGGACATGGTCTCTGCCGCTTGCAGAAACTCGCCGTAGGGCATGACCAGCGCGCCGGCGAAGTAGTTGGCGAGGCCGATGCGCGCAAGCCGCTGCGATTCCTGGCCAGCGAAGCCGCCTTCAGCGATCAGCGCATCGAGGGCCGCAGGCAGTTCGAGCATTGCGAGTTGCACAGCCATCTGGAACGCCTGTTGTCCGGGGCGCAGGTGGTCGGGCAGCAGGAGCGTGCGCGTTGGGCGGTCATAGCGTCCCTTTTCAAGATCGCTGTCGGCGCTGGCAGTCACGCGCACGCCATGACGATCCGCGAGCCGGCGCGCGAGCTGTGGCGCGGCGTCGCCGACACTCAATGCGTCTTCGCGAAAGATCGCCTCCGCCGCAGTGTCGAGTTCGGCAATGTGGTTGTGCCGACGGTTGAGATAATCGCGAACCTCATCGTGGTTCTGCGGCAGCGCGAAGGACTGCATTTGCGTATTGCCGTCGCCCATCTTTGCGGTGAGCGTGTCTGCGCGCTCCGACAGCACGCGATTGCGCCGATGCATTTCGATCACCGCGCGTGCAATGCCCGGCATGTTGGCTGACAGTGCGCGCAGTTCGGCGATCGACACGGTATCTGCGCCGGTTTCAACCAGCGCGTCACGGACATCGGCAATCATCTGCGCCGCCTCGTCGTCGGCGAAGGGCTGGACGTCGACCCCAAGCTGCTCGTTGATGCGCAGCAGGATCGCCAGCGTCAGTGGGCGCTGGTTCCGTTCGATTTGGTTCAGATAGCTCGCCGAAATGCCGAGCGTGCGTGCGAGCGCGACCTGACTGATGCCGCGTTCTTCACGCAGCCGTTGCAGGCGGACCCCCATGAAAACCTTGCGCATAGACTTTACAAAATTTACAAGCGACTGAGACTGAATTTGCAAGAATACACGCAGGAGAGGCTGAAAATCCGGACAAATGTGCGAATAATGTTAATTGCGGCGTGCAGCCCGTCCGAAGCCCGCCCCCGCGGTCTTGGATGCTGCCTTTTTGCCGGTTTCTCATGCAATCGGCAGATGTCGTGCGTGCCCAAAGGCGCGACACTCTCGCCCCCACGAATCCGGAACTGAACATGACCACGCAATCCCAGTCCGCTGTGCCGACCGTCAAGCTGCTGATCAACGGCGAGTTCATCGACTCCAAGACCAAGGACTGGCGCGACGTCGTCAATCCGGCGACGCAGGAAGTGCTGGCGCGCGTGCCGTTCGCGACCGCCGAAGAACTCAACGCCGCAGTCGCGGCGGCCAAGGAAGCGTTCAAGACCTGGCGCAAGACGCCGATCGGCGCGCGTGCGCGCATCTTCCTGAAGTACCAGCAACTGATCCGCGAGAACATGAAGGAACTCGCCGCGATCCTCACCGCCGAACAGGGCAAGACCCTGCCGGATGCCGAAGGTGATGTGTTCCGCGGCCTTGAAGTCGTCGAGCATGCGGCCAACATCGGCACGCTGCAGATGGGGGAGCTGGCAACCAACGTCGCCAACAGCGTCGACACGTTCACGATTTTGCAGCCGCTCGGTGTCTGCGCCGGCATCACGCCGTTCAACTTCCCGGCAATGATTCCGCTGTGGATGTTCCCGATGGCAATCGCGACCGGCAACACCTTCGTGCTCAAGCCCTCGGAGCAGGATCCGATGGTGACGATGCGCCTCGTCGAGCTGGCCCTGCAGGCCGGCATTCCCAAGGGTGTGCTCAACGTCATCCACGGCGGCCCGGACATCGTCAATGGCATCTGTGATCACGCTGACATCAAGGCTGTGTCCTTCGTCGGTTCGACCAAGGTCGGCACCCACGTCTACCAGCGCGCGACGCTGGCCGGCAAGCGCGCGCAGTGCATGATGGGCGCGAAGAACCATGCCGTCGTCCTGCCGGATGCGAACAAGGAACAGTCCCTCAATGCGCTCGTTGGTGCCGGCTTCGGCGCCGCCGGTCAGCGCTGCATGGCGGCATCGGTTGCGGTGCTCGTCGGCGACGCGCAGAACTGGATTCCGGAGCTGATTGCCAAGACCCGCACGCTCAAGGTCAACGGCGGCACCGAAGCCGGCACCGACATCGGCCCGGTCATCTCCTGCGCCGCGAAGTCGCGCGTCGAAAGCCTGATCGAACAGGGCGTCAAGGAAGGCGCGAAGCTGGAGCTTGACGGTCGCGCGCCGTCTCTCGATGGCCGCTACGCCAAGGGCAACTTCGTCGGTCCGACGATTTTCTCCGGCGTGAAGCCGGGCATGACGATCTATGACCAGGAAATCTTCGGACCGGTGCTGGTGATCGTCAACGCAGCGAGTCTCGACGAGGCGATCGAGATCATCAACGCCAACCCGAACGGCAACGGCGTCGCCGTATTCACGCAGTCCGGCGCCGCCGCGCGCAAGTTCCACGAAGACATCGACGTCGGCCAGGTCGGCATCAACGTGCCGATCCCCGTGCCGGTGCCGCTGTTCTCGTTCACCGGCTCGCGCGGCTCCAAGCTCGGCGACCTCGGCCCTTACGGCAAGCAGGTCATCACTTTCTACACGCAGACCAAGACGGTGACGCAGCGCTGGTTCGATGACGACACCCTGCATGTGGGCGTGAACACGACGATCAGCCTGCGTTAAGAGCGGGTGCGTCCATGAACTTTGAGCTGTCTGACGAGCAGCGGGCGTTCCGCGAAGCGGCGCGCCAGTTCGCCGCCAAGGAGTTTGCGCCCTACGCCGCAGAGTGGGACGAGACCTCGCACTTTCCGCGCGAGGCGATTCGGCTGGCCGGCGAGATGGGCTTCTGTGGCATGTACACGCCGGAAGCGCTCGGCGGCATGGGCCTCAATCGCCTCGACACCACGATCATTGTCGAGGAGCTGGCGCGGATCGATCCCTCGACGGCGGCGTTCATCAGCATCCACAACATGGCGACCTGGATGGTTGCCGGTTGGGCGACGGCCGAAATCGCGCAGCAGTGGGTGCCGAAGCTCGCCAGCGGTGAAGCCCTGGCTTCGTACTGCCTGACCGAGCCGGGCGCCGGTTCGGATGCCGCCTCGCTGCGCACCCGCGCCGAGCGGCGTGGTGACGCTTATGTGCTCAACGGTGCCAAGGCCTTCATCTCCGGTGCCGGTGCCACGGACCTGCTCGTTGTGATGGCGCGCAGCGGCGAAGCCGGCGCCAAGGGCATCAGTGCCTTCGCGGTGCCGGCCAATCTGCCGGGCATTCACTACGGCAAGAACGAAGACAAGATGGGCTGGAAGAGCCAGCCCACGCGCACGATCAGCTTCGACAATGTCGAAGTGCCGGCATCGCATCGCCTCGGCGACGAAGGCGAGGGCTTCAAGATCGCGATGAAGGGCATCGACGGTGGCCGCATCAACATCGCGACCTGCTCGGTCGGTGCGGCGCAGGGCGCCATCGATGCGGCGCAGCGTCACATGCTGGAGCGCAAGCAGTTCGGCAAGGCCATTGCGGAGTTCCAGGGCCTGCAGTTCAAGCTGGCCGACATGGCAACCGATCTTGTCGCCGCGCGGCAGATGGTTCGTCTCGCTGCCAGCAAACTCGACAGCGGCGATGCCAAGGCGACGCTGTTCTGCGCGATGGCCAAGCGCATGGCGACTGACATCGGCTTCAATGTCTGCAACGACGCCTTACAGTTGCATGGTGGCTACGGCTACATCCGCGAGTACCCGCTCGAACGTCTGGTGCGCGATGTGCGCGTCCACCAGATTCTCGAAGGCACCAACGAGATCATGCGCGTGATCATCTCGCGCCAGGTGCTCGACCCCAATTGCACGGAACCACTGACCTGAGGGGCTCACATGAGTTCGCTGCTCAAACTCGAAAAGCGCGGCAGCGTCGCGCTGATCACAATCGACAACGCCCCCGCCAACGTGTGGACGCTGGAATCCCTCGATGCGCTGCGCGACATGGTGCTAGGCCTCAATGCTGACGCGCAGATCCGCGCGCTGGTACTGACCGGCCAGGGCCCGAAGTTCTTCAGCGCCGGCGCTGACCTCAAGGTTTTTGCAGAAGGCGGCAAGCTGGCCGGTGTCGACATGGCGCGCGCGTTCGGCGAGGCCTTCGAGACGCTGGCCGCGTTTCGCGGCGTCAGCATCGCCGCGATCAACGGCTATGCAATGGGCGGTGGCCTGGAAGTGGCACTGGCCTGCGATACCCGCATTGCTGAGACCCACGCGCAGATGGCGTTGCCGGAAGGCTCGGTCGGCCTGCTGCCCTGCGCGGGCGGCACGCAGTGGCTGGCCAACGCCGTCGGTCCTGCCTGGGCCAAGCGCATGATCCTGTGCGGCGAACGTGTCGACGCAGCCACCGCGCTGCGCATCGGTCTCGTCGAAGAAGTCGTCGCGACCGGCGAGGCCTTGAACACCGCACTCGCATTGGCCGCGAAAGTCGAGAAGCAGAGTCCGGGCAGCATCGAAGCCTGCAAGGGCCTGATCCACGCCGAGCGTGCACCGGCCCAGCAGGCGCTGCCGCTCGAGCGTGAGCTGTTCATCAAGCTCTTTGATACCAAGGACCAGGCCGAGGGCGTCAACGCATTCATCGAGAAGCGCAAGCCACAGTGGGCTGGACAATGACGGAGCGGACAATGAGTGCGCCAGTACATTTCGAAGTCATCAAGACCGCGAACGGCCACGCCATCGGCGTTGCGACGCTCGACAGTCCGGCCACGCTCAATGCGCTGTCGCTGGAGATCGTCGATCTGCTCGATGCGCAGCTGCAGCAGTGGCAGCAAGATCCGACCATCGTCGCGGTCTGGCTCGATGCCAGCAGCGAAAAGGCCTTCTGCGCCGGTGGTGATCTGCAGCAGCTCTACACAGGCATGCGCGAAGCCGGCAGCGGCCGCAACGCCTACGCCGAGAATTTCTTTGCGCGCGAGTACCGGCTCGATCATCGCGTGCACCAGTATCCGAAGCCGCTGGTGGCGTGGATGCACGGCATCGTCATGGGCGGCGGCATCGGCCTCGCCTGTGGTGCTGCGCATCGCGTTGTCACCGAGCGCTCGATGCTGGCGATGCCGGAAACCACGATCGGCCTGTTCCCGGATGTCGGCGGTTCATGGTTCCTCAGCCGCGTCGCGGGCGGCCTCGGCCGTTATCTCGCGCTGACCGGCGCGCGCCTCAAGGCGGGTGATGCGATCTTCGCCGGCCTCGCCGATCTGCCGATCGCACAGACGAACAAGGCCGCAGTGATGGCCGGACTCGCCGGCCTCGCCTGGACGGGCGAGGCCGCCAACGACCATGCGGTGCTGCGCCGTCATCTGCGCGCCGCCGCCGACTGGTCTCTGGCGGCGAATTCCGATCTGGTTCCGCGCTTCGCTGCGTTGGCTAACATCAGCAGCGCCGCGACGGTGCAGGACGCGGTTGCCGAGGTCATCGCGTATGCCGAGCAGGACGAATGGGCGAAGCCGCATGCGCAGGCACTGGCGACCGCTGCACCGAGCTCGCTGGTGCTGTCATGGGCGATGCAGGAGCGGCTCGGCCGGTCCAGCCTTGCCGAGGTGTTGCGCAGCGAGTACGCCGCGGCGCTGGGCTGTTCTGCGCACGGTGATTTCGCAGAGGGCATCCGCGCCTTGATCATCGACAAGGACAAGATGCCGCGTTGGAACCCGCCGAAACTCGAACAGGCTGATGACGCGCTCGTTGCCGAACTGCTGAAGCCGCGCTGGGTAGGCG
>JALYJV010000336.1 GCA_030775105.1 Pseudomonadota bacterium
CGGATAGTGCAGTGCGACCGGCACGAAGATCTCGGTCGGCCCACGCGCCGCGCGCGGCGTGTAGCGATACTCGAAGACCGCGCTGTCCGGATCGAATGACAGCGCCTGCGGAATGCCGGCCGTTGCCTGCGGATAGGTACGACTGAGCAGCTTGAGCTTCTCGACCTTGGCCGTGGACAGATCGGTGTCGTCGGCGAACAGGCTTTGCGCCGAACTGCCCTGGGATTCGGTCGTCGGATCGTTGAAGTTTTTGTACTGCCAGTACTGCCAGCCGATCAGCAGTTCGTCGGCTTCGGCAGCGACATCGCGCATCACCTGCAGATCGTCGGTCGCGCCGAACTCGGTCAGCAGTTCGACGGCCTGCATCTTGTCGGCCTGCTTGCGCGCTTCGGCAAAAGTGCGGTTGCCGAAAGGACCGCAGGTGTCTTCGAGACCAACCGGCAGCGCATCGATGACGCCAAGCTGCAGCGCATTGCCCAGCGTGTTGAGCGGGCAGTAGTAATGGAAGGAATAGCCAAGCTGATCTTCGCCGGGAATCGCCTCGAAGCCGCTCGCCGGCGCGCCGGTGCTGATCATTGGCTGCGGCTCGAACCAGACAATGTTGCTCGCATCGACCGTGCGGATGCCGATGCGCGCATGGTCGAAGAATGGTTGAAGTTCGTTGCGCTCATGCGACTCGCAGCCCAGCACCGGGATCAGGCAGGTCGGATATTCGAGACCGGCCCAGGGTTCGTTCAGCAGGTCGTAACCCATCGAGTACGGCTGGTCGCGCCATTTCTTCGCGACCGCGATCCAGGCGTCGCGGAAACCATCGCGCACCGGACCGTTTTCTGCCCACAGGTTGTCGTAGGCCTGCGACAGCTGCGGTGTGAAATAGTTGAACGGGAAGCCGAAGGCTGGCGGCCCGAGCAGGGTCGTGAATGGCCCCTTGATCGGCTCGACCGCCCAGTCCGGCACGCCTTCGCCCTGGTAGTCGTGGTTGAGCAGATCCTGGTGGAAATCGAACAGTATCCAGATGCGCCGGCTCGCGAGCAGCTTGACGATGCGATCCCACTGTTCGAGGTACGCGGTATCGACCACGCCCGGCGCTTCCGGCGTCACCCCAACCCACAGCGTACCGATGCGCGCGGAGTTGAAGCCGTTGTCGGCCAGCCAGTCGGCATCTGCGGCCTGGAAACCTTCGGCTGACTCCGGCGGATAGTACGGCGCGTTCTTCCAGACGATGTTGACGCCATGCGTGAGCACGACGCGGCCCTGCGGATCCACCAGCCAGCGCCCATCGCGGCGCAACTGCTGGGCGCCGTCGGCGCTGGCTGCGGGGCCGGAACCATCGGAGCCCCCGCAGGCCGTCAGGGCGAGCAGCACCCCAACAACGATGGCCCGCAGCATGCCGCGAAGTGAGTCCAACTGAAGTGATCGCATGTCTGAGGCCGGTTGCGCAGTGTGCGTCACCTTAGGGTCTCCCCGACCCGCGGCAATTCATTCAAACGGGTGATGTATCGCCATGGCCCTGTTCCCAAACTGACGCCGCTGGGTCAGGTGCGTTCTTGCGAGTCTCCTGCGCCAGCGTCACCCCGCATGCATCACCGCCGTTGGCATCTTGCCAGGGCACCCGGAGCAACAAGATGGCAACTTCCAAAGAATACGGCCTCGGCGAATTCACCTTTCCGCGTGGCTGGTTCATGGTCGGTGAGTCGGCAAAGATCACGGACAAGCCGCAGGGCGTGAAGTTCTTTGGCCAGGAATTCGCGCTGTACCGCGGCAAGCAGAGCGGCAAGGTGATCCTGCTCGACGCCTACTGCCCGCACATGGGCACCCATCTGGCGCGTAACAGCACCTCGTATGTCGCGCAGGATGGCCCGGTCGAAGGCGATTCGATCCGCTGCCCGTACCACGCCTGGCGCTTCGGCCCGGACGGCAAGTGCAACCACATTCCGTATTCGACCGGCCCGATCCCGCCGGCCGCGCGCGTCAAGGCCTGGCAGGTCGAGGAACACATGGGTGCGGTGTTCGTCTGGCACGACCCGGAAGGCGGCGAGCCGGACTACGAAGTGCCGGTGATCCCGGAACTGAAGGATGCGGCCTGGGTACCGATCGCGTTCGACGACCTCGGCATCGTCAATGCGCACACCCAGGAAATCGTCGACAACATCACCGACGTCGCCCACTTCGGCCCGGTGCATGGTTCGATCACCAAGTATTTCGAGAACGAGTTCAAGGGTCAGGTCGCCGTGCAGCGCATGGGCGGCGGGCACCGCACGCTGACGACTGCCGATGGTCCGATGCTGGAAACCGAAGCGGTCTACACCGGCCCGAGCATCCTGATCACCAAGATGATCGGCACGCACGACTCGTATATCTACATCGCGCACACGCCGGTCGAAGACGGCAGCGCCTATGTCTGGCACGGCCTGATGGTGAAGTCGCCGACTGGCCAGGCGGTTGCGAACGAGCAGGACGTCGAGATCGCCCGCCAGTACCAGGCGATGGCGCTCGCTGCGTTCGCGCAGGACTTCGAGGTCTGGAAGCACAAGAGGCCGTGCTTCAAGGGCCTGTTCGTGCAGGGCGATGGTCCTTTTCTCAAGCAGCGCCAGTGGTACAAGCAGTTCTACAACCCACGCTCGCAGCGCGAGGAAATCCTCAAGCAGGTGGACGGCGTGCATCTGGCGCGCGGCATGGAAGGCAAGCCGGCGAAGGCGGCGTAAGGCTTCCGTTGTTTGTCGAAAGGCCATGCCTGCGGGCGTGGCCTTTTTTGTTGGGATCGCCGCAAGGTCTGCGCTGGCCTCTCGATACACCGTGCGCTGCGCGCCCGGCACTCGAGGCGACCGGATTTCTGTTCGAGCCGCACCAACACACACCCGTTCGTCTCGAGTGCCGCGCGCAGCGCGGTGTATCGAGAGACCGCGACGGACAGTGCTGGCTACAGCAGCAACGAACAGCTCTGCCCGACGTCGAGCACGCGCGGCAGGCGTCCTGCACCAAGCCACAGCGCACAGCAGGTACCCAGCTCGACGATTTCCGCGTCATCGAAAACCGCGTGCAGCCGCGTCCAATAAGCATCGTCGGCATTGAGTGCGAGATGGTCCCGCACAAAGCGTTCCGCAAACTCCGCAGCAAGTCGCTCGCGCGCACTCAATCCTTCTGCTGCGCGCCAGTCCAGCGACTGCGCATAAAGGTCTTCGGTCACGCCCTGCGACGGGCCAGCTGCACGGCGCGTGTTGATGCAGACGCCGCACTGGTTGATGTGGGCGATGACCATGCGCGCCAGCTCGCGTTCACGCAGGGACAGCTTGGAGGCCTTGGTATAGACCGCCTCGCTGAACGCGACGAGACCCGCAGTCAGGTCCGGATGCAGGGCCATCCAGCTTGAAACATCGTCGGCAACAGCGATACGCGGCATATATGTTCTCCTGTTCAGACATTCACGAACTACGCGGGCACCACATCCCGCGCCAGCGTCAGCGCATCGCCCAGAATCGTCACGCCATCGAGCGCATGCAGTGGCGCCTGCAGCTCGCGCAGTACGTCGCGGCTGATGGCGATGCGCCCCGTCGCCTGGCCGGCAATCAGCAGGTACGCCGCCTCGGCCATCATCTCCACAGGCTCGACCCAGTCCGGATGCGCGGCAGACACCGCGCGTGCAATCGCATCCGCGGCTTCGGTATGCGCGATCTTGTACGGCAGCACGGCGTTGACGCAGATGCCGCTGCCATGCAGCTCTGCGGCTAGGCCTTCGGTGTAGCGATCCAGTGCCAGCTTCGCCGCGCCGTAGAGCGCCAGTCTATGAATCTGCTTGGCGGGCCCCGGATACGGGATCGATGGCTGCACGCGCATCTGGCT
>JALYJV010000337.1 GCA_030775105.1 Pseudomonadota bacterium
CATCCAATGAGCTGGTGCCACGACAATCTCGGCGGCCGCGCCTGGTACAGCGCGCTGGGTCATGCGCCGTATCTGTATACCTATCCCGAGTACCGGCAATTTCTGCTCAACGGGATTCTGACTGCGGCGAGGAAGGTCGAGGCGGACTGCACATCCCGTTAGACAGCAACACGAATCTCAGTAGGGCGGGATAGCGCAGCGTTTTCCGCCGATGCCGCGAGCTTCGTGCCGGTCTCTCGATACACCGCGCTTGACGCGCGGCACTCGAGACGAACGGGATTCTTTCATGGCGGACCAAACACACTCCGTTCGCATCGAGTGCCCGCGTAGCGGGTGTATCGAGATGCCTGCGCGGAACCGGCGGGAAACGCTGCGCTACTCCACCCTACGCGGGCTTGGTGTTAGATCACTGGCTAGAAAGCTCCAACCATCACCGCGCGCTGGAATACCGCTCCCACCACTCCCCAGAGAACACGAAGCGCGGGAAGTTGATGAACTGTTCGGCGAGGATGCGGCGCACGAAGTCCCATAGATGGGTATAGGGCAGAGGCTGGATCGCTTCGCGCTCGTGGCCGAGGCCTTGGGCGATGATCGAGCCGGCGACCAGCACTACACCGCAGAGGGCATCGAGCAGGCCGGAGAACAGTAGTTCGCTGATGCCACTGAACGTGCCGATCCAGAACAGCGGCACGGCGATGATGTGGATCAGCAGGTTGACCTTGTCCCGGTGACGAGCGCCGTAATCCTTCCACTGTGCCTTGACCAGTTGCTCGAAGGTCACGGGGTCTGGCCCTGGCCGGTCGGATCGATGTGCCAGGCCGACGGCGGCAGCGTGCCGGTCCAGCCCGGTTTGCGGTGCTCGGCGCTGACATGGGTGTAGACCCCGCCACGGACATTGAACACGGCGGTCAGGCGCATGAAGCGCGGCTGGGTCGCGGCGACGAGGTCGTCAAGGATGCTGTTGGTCACGGCCTCGTGGAAGGCGCCTTCGTCGCGAAAGCTCCAGATGTACATCTTCAGGGACTTGAGTTCAACGCAGGCCTGGTCGGCGACGTATTCGAGATACAGGGTCCCGAAGTCCGGCTGGCCGGTCTTGGGGCACAGGCAGGTGAACTCCGGCAGGCGCATGCGGATCGCAAAATCGCGCTGCGGGGCCGGGTTGGGGAAGGTTTCGAGCGTCTTGCTCGGTTGGCTTGACATCAGCGGGTGACTTCCAGGCAGAAAAGGGGGAGCGACAGAATTGCGGCGGGCAGGTTTACGCCTGCCCCTCATAATTTACACTACGCGGCTTCAAGGACCGACAAGCACCCCCCAAGGGTGCGCACAATCCAAGCGCATGCGACTTTCTGGCATCAAACTCGCCGGGTTCAAGTCTTTTGTTGACTCGACCCAGCTTCCCCTGACCGCTGACCTGACCGGCGTCGTCGGGCCGAACGGCTGCGGCAAGTCCAACATCATCGACGCGGTGCGCTGGGTGCTGGGCGAAACCAGCATGAAGAACCTGCGCTCGTCGGACTCCGACGACGTGATCTTCAACGGCTCCAAGACCCGCAAGCCGGTCGGCCGCGCCTCGGTCGAGCTGATCTTCGACAACAGCGACGGCACGATCTCCGGCGCCTATGCCGCATACGCGGAAATCTCGGTGCGCCGCGAACTGGTGCGCGACGGTGCCTCGCAGTACTACCTGAACGGCGCCAAGTGCCTCAAGCGCGACGTCACGGACCTCTTCCTCGGTACCGGCCTGGGCGGCAAGAACCAGTACGCGATCATCGAGCAGGGCATGGTCTCGCGCATGATCGAGGCCAAACCGGAAGAACTGCGCCAGTGGCTCGAAGAAGCGGCGGGCATTTCCAAGTACAAGGATCGCCGCCGCGAAACCGAATCGCGCATCAAGCAGACCCGCGAGAACCTGGCTCGCCTCAACGACCTGCGTTCGGAGATCACCCAGCGCGTCGAAGTGCTCGGCAAGCAGGCCGCCAACGCCGAGAAGTACAAGGAATACAAGGCACAGGAGCGGCAGGTCCGCGCCGAGCTGCTGGCACTGCGCATGCGCCAGCTCGACCAGCAGTGCAGCGGACACGAAGAATCGATCGCCGAGCTGGACGCTGCGCTGGAACAGGCGCGCACGCGGGTTCACCAGACGACGGAGGCTCGCGTTGCCGCCGAAATCGAAGGCCGCGTCCACAGCAACCGTCTTAACGAAGAGCAGAGCAAGGTCTACGAGGTTGAAGCCGGCCTGGCACGCCGCGAGCAGAGCCTGCAGCACGCACGCGAACTCAAGCAGATCAAGGCCCGCGAACTCGATCAGATTCTGCGCCAGCTCGCGGAACTCGAAGCGCGCCAGACGCGCGAACAGCAGCGCCTGCAGGAAGCCTCACAGCAGCTGACCGCGCTGGAACTGCAGGTGCGCGATTCCGTCGCCGCCGAAGAGGAATCGCAGTCCGGTCTGATCCTCGCCGAGGAAGAAGCCCACGAAGAACAACGTCGCTGGGACGGATTTGTCCAGGACGCCGAAGTTCCGCTGACGCAGACCGAAGCCGAGCGCGTCCGCGTCCAGCAGCTGGAGCGTGCGCGCTTCCAGAGCGAGGAGCGCCATCGTCGTCTGCAGGGCGAACATGCCGCGCTGAACATCGAGCCGATCCGTCACAGCCTTGCCGAGGCCGACGCCGAACTGGCGCTGTTGGGCGAAGACCTCGTCAGCGCCGAACAGCGTCTGGCCGTGCTCGATGGCGAATTGCAGCGCGTGCGCGATGAACGCACAGCGGCGGAAACCGCATTGCATGAAACCCGCCAGACGCTGCAGGACGCCCGTGGCCGCATGGCCTCGCTGGAAACCCTGCAGCAGGCTGCGCTGCGCGAAGACGATGCCGAGCTGAACCAATGGCTGCGTGCGCGCGAACTGACTCTGGTCCCCCGTCTTGCCACGGCCTTGCAGGTGGATCAGGGCTGGGAAACCGCCGTCGAGCAGGTGCTTGGCGATCTGCTTCAGGCGCCATTGTTGACGGGCTTTGCCCAGCGCGTCGCCGACATCGGCACGCCGCCGAAGTCCGGCATCGCCCTGCTGTCCGACGACAGCAAGCGTGGCTCGCGGGGTCTCGGTGCGCAGGTCAGCGGCCCGCGCGCAGCTGTGGATCTGCTTGAAGGCATCCACACCGCCGAGTCAGTCGAGACGGCGCAGGCCATGCTCGCCAGTCTCGGACCGGGTGAGTCGATCATTACCCGAGACGGCGTCTGGATCGGCGAGCATTTCCGCCGCTATCCGCGCAGCGGCGACAACCAGGGCGGCGTGATTGCGCGCAGCCAGCTGCTCAAGCAGCTGAAGATCCAGGTCGAGTCGCAGCAGCAGACGGTGATCGACCGCGAAAAGGTGCTCGGCGAGCTGCGCGGTCGCACCCATGCGATGGAGCAGGAGCGTCGCGACCTGTCGTCGAAGTTCGACCAGGTGCGTCACCGCCAGTCGCAGAAGCTTGCATTCCGCCAGGCCCAGGCCGTGCGTCTGGAGCAGGCCCAGAGCCGTGCCAATGCGCTGAGCCAGGAAATCGAGGCACTGGATCAGGCCCGTATCCAGCAGCAGGAAGAGCTGGAAGAGTCCAAGGCCCGCCTGATCTCGCTCGAGCAGGTCGCGCAGGAACTTCGTGATCGCCGCGCCGGCATGCAGCAGAACCTGCAGCGCAAGCGCGATGGTGTTGGCCGTGCGCGCATGGTGCTGGCGCAGTCTCAGCAGGTGCGCAACGAACTGCAGGTGCAGCTGGCTGGTCGCCGCAGTGCGTTGACTGCACTGGAGCAGGCGCTCAAGGACAACGAAGGCGGCCGCGAACTGCTGCTGGCGCGTAAGCAGGACGAAGAGAACAACGCCGCGGAGCTCGACGCCCCGCTGGCCGACCATGCGGCGGAGGTCGAATCCGCCCGCGCGAGCGTGCAGGCCGCGCGCGATGCACTGCGCCAGATGCGAGAGCAGGTCGAAGCGACGGTCGCCGTGCTCGATGCCGCGGTACAGGCTGCGCGCAGTGCCGAGATGGACAAGGACAGCGCGCTCGAGCGCGTGCAGCAGGCGCGTCTGGAGTTCGAGAACCTGCGCGCGCACCGCGAAAGCCTCGACGAGCAGATCGGCGAAACCGGCTTTGAGCGCGAGGCCTTGTTTGCCGGCC
>JALYJV010000338.1 GCA_030775105.1 Pseudomonadota bacterium
CGCCATGGATCTCGTTGATGCGGTTGAGTACCGCACCACTGTTGGCGTCCAGGATAATGCGCTCGCGAATATCGCTGCCGTTGCCGACCATCGCCTCGTAGGCCAGATGATTGCTGCCAGCAATGCCCTTGAGCAGGCCGCTGCGGTAGATCATCAGGCGCGTCGCCCCGATCTCCAGATTCGATACCTGTGGGTGCAGTTTGTGCGCGGCGACCAGTGCGCGTTCACGCAGCGCCGCGGTGCCAAGCTTGGCGCGGGTTGGCAACTCGGCGAGGCCGTCGGCGAAGACGCCACTGGTGCCGATGATGCCGTCGTCATTCATGTGGACCACGAGGCGGGCGCCGAATACCGGCAGGCCGCCATGCTGCTGGTTCATGTGCACGTGGGTATTGCCGGCGGCATCCCTGGAGATGCGCGCCGTAACAAGTTCCTGGATCGCATCGCTGACGCCGAACAGCGCGCCGTAGAGTGAGAGGAAAGACCGCGCACGGATCTCGGGATCACTACCGGCACCGTCGATGAACAGCGGTGCGCGGCCGGTCGCCTGGATCGCCCGGTAGCTCTGGTCGGCCAGCTGGCGGTTGAGCAGGGCGCCAGCAGTGTTGTCGTGCAGGCGTTGCAGCAGTCCGGTCGTCGAATCCAGAGGCCGTTCCGGCAGCGCCACGGCCGGACTGAGCCAGGTGCCGAGTGCGATGGCAAGCAGCAGCGGACGTGCCGCGAAGTGCATGGAGCGTTTCATGGTGATCCCTCTGATCGCCCGTCTTGAGCGGGCAGTGTTGTGATTGCGTGCGACAACCGCCCCAACGGCCACCGTGACGCAGGATGCGACACACACTAAAATAGTCTCACTAACCGCGCCAAACACTAGGGACTACTACCTACCGATGTCTGCCATTGAACGCGTCACTGCCCTCGAAATCATCGACTCCCGCGGCAATCCAACCGTAGAAGCTGTCGTCACGCTGGATTCCGGGGCCGTTGGCCGGGCCGCTTCGCCTTCGGGTGCATCGACCGGTTCGCGCGAGGCCGTCGAGCTGCGTGATGGCGTGCCGGCCAAGGGCCGTGCCCGGTTCATGGGCAAGGGGGTACTCAAGGCGGTGAAGAATGTCGAAACCGTCATCGCCAAAGCGGTGATCGGTCTGGATGCGCAGGATCAGGGCCGCGTCGACCAGGTGATGATCGATCTCGACGGTACGCACAACAAGGCCAAGCTCGGCGCCAATGCGATCCTCGCCGTGTCGCTGGCCACGGCCAAGGCGGCGGCTGAAGAGAATCTGCTGCCGCTGTACCGTCACCTCGGCGGCATTTCCAGCAATACGCTGCCGGTGCCGATGATGAACGTCATCAACGGCGGCGCGCATGCCGACAACAACGTCGACATCCAGGAATTCATGATCCTGCCGGTCGGCGCTGCCAGCTTCTCCGAAGCCATGCGCCAGGGTGCGGAAATCTTCCACACGCTCAAGAAGGTGCTGCAGGCGCGCAAGCTCAACACCGCGGTCGGCGACGAAGGCGGCTTCGCGCCGAACCTGCCGTCGAACGCCGCTGCGCTGGACTGCCTGCTCGAAGCGATCGAGAAGGCCGGTTACAAGCCAGGCAAGGATGTCTATCTGGGTCTGGACGTCGCCTCGACCGAATTCTTCAGCAAGGGCAAGTACCACCTGCATGGTGAAGGCCGTTCGTTCTCGCCGGATGAGTTCGCCAAGTTCCTCGCCAGCCTCTGCGCCAAGTACCCGATCATCTCGATCGAAGACGGCATGGCCGAGGGCGACTGGAAGGGCTGGAAGACCCTGTCCGATCTGCTCGGCAAGAAGATCCAGCTGGTCGGCGACGATCTGTTCGTGACCAACACCAGGATCCTGTCGGAAGGCATTGCCAAGGGTATCGGCAACTCGATCCTGATCAAGCCGAACCAGATCGGCACACTGACCGAAACCCTGGACGCGATCCAGATGGCGACCGACGCTGGCTACTCCAGTGTGGTCTCGCATCGTTCCGGCGAAACCGAAGATGCTACGATCGCCGACATCGCGGTTGGCACGACCGCCACACAGATCAAGACCGGCTCGCTGTGCCGTTCGGATCGCATGGCCAAGTACAACCAGCTGCTGCGCATTGAACGTGAACTTGGCAAGCGTGCCCGTTATCCGGGCAAGGCTGCCTTCCCGGTGGAGATCTAGCAGTTCGTCATGGCGAATCGCGCCGCCCTTGCAATCCTTGGATGCCTGCTGCTGACTCTGCAGTGGCGCCTCTGGATCGCCGACGGCGGCATTTCGCACACCCATCGGCTCAAGGTTGAACTGGCCGCATACAGCGAAAGGAACGATCAGTTGCGCGCGCGCAATGTGGCGCTCGATGCCGAGGTCCGCGACCTCGGCAACGGCACCAATGCCATCGAGGCGCGCGCACGCACGACGCTGGGCATGATCAAGGAAGGCGAGACCTTCTATCTCGTTGTGAATCCCTGACGCCCGCTTGCAGCAGGTTCCGCGCTATTGGGCCGTGATTCCCGCCGCTGGCGGCGGCAGCCGCATGGGCATCGACCAGCCCAAGCAATACGTCAACCTGCGTGGGCGCAGCCTGCTCGAATGGAGTCTGGCGCCGTTTCTCAATCTGGGCTGGATCGATGGCGTTGTCCTCGTGCTCGCGCGCCAGGACAACGAGTTTGCCAGGCTGCCGCTGGCGCGGCACCCACGCATCGTTACGACGGTCGGCGGCAAGGCGCGGTCCGAATCCGTGCTCGCAGGCCTCAACATCGTCGCCGAGCGCAGCGCCGGCTTCAGCGATGTGCGCGTGCTGGTGCACGACGCCGCACGCCCCTGCGTCACCCTGTCGGAGATCCGCCGCCTTCACGAGGAAGTCACCGACCGGGATGGCGGCCTGCTTGCCGTGCCGGTGGCCGATACGCTCAAGCGCGGCAACCAGGCGCGGGTCACTGCAACGGTGGATCGCTCGGCATGCTGGCGCGCATTGACGCCACAGCTGTTTCCGCTGCGGGAACTGATGGGCGCCTTGCAGGCAAGTGCTTCGAACGGTCATGACGTTACCGACGAGTCCAGTGCGATGGAACAGGCTGGCTTCAAGCCGCGCCTGGTGCGCGGGCTGTCGTCGAACATCAAGGTCACCTACGCCGAAGATCTGCCGCTCGCGGAGTTCTTCCTCGCCCAGCAAAGGCCGCCATCGTGAAACTCCGCATCGGGCACGGTTTTGATTCGCACCGCCTCGAAGCCGGCGAGGCGGTGATGCTCGGCGGCGTGCGCATCGAATGCCCGTTTCGCCTGATCGCGCACTCCGACGGCGATGCGCTGATCCATGCGCTCTGCGATGCCTTGCTTGGCGCGATTGCGGCCGGCGACATCGGCCAGCTGTTCCCGGATACCGATCCGCAGTACCGTGGTGCCGACAGCCGGGTACTGCTGCGTGAAGTCATGCGCCGGGTGCAGGCCGCGGGGTACGCGATCGTCAACGCCGATCTCACGCTGATTGCCCAGGCGCCGCGTGTGGCGAACTACATCGCAGCGATGCGTGAAGCCCTCGCGCAGGATCTGCAGGTCTCGCTTGATCAGGTCAACGTCAAGGCGACGACCAATGAAGGCATGGATGCGATCGGCCGCAAGGAAGGCCTTGCTGCGCACGCCGTGGTGTTGCTCAGCGGGACCGGCTGATAAAGCCTGCTTCTGCCCAGTTCTGTTGTGGTCTCTCGATACACCGCGCGTTGCGCGGCACTCGAGACGAACGGAATTCATTTGTGACGTCGCAACAAAACCCCGTTCGCATTGAGTGCCCGCGAAGCGGGTGTATCGAGATGCCGCAAATTTCCTCTCGCGCCCGGCATCACCGAAGTTACGCGACTGGGTACACCTAGCGCGTCCGCAGCAGCACATAGATCGCGCCGCTGCCGCCATCAACCTGACGCGCGCTGCAGTAGGCGATGACGTCCTTGCGCTTGCGCAGCCAGCTGTCGAGCAGGCGCTTGATGACCGGGCCGCTGTTGGGTGAGCCGTTGCCCTTGCCGTGGACGATGCGGACGCTGTGCTGGCCGTGGTGCTGGCACTCGGCGAGGAATTCGTTGAGCGCGGCGTGGGCCTGGAATCGGTTGTGGCCATGCAGGTCGAGGTTGGCCTCGATGCGGTAGTCGCCACGACGCAGCCGACGCAGTACGGATTCGGGCTGGCCCGGTGCTCGATACTGCAGGGTTTCGCCGTGCTCCAACACGTCCGGGTCGGGGTCCATCAGCAGTTCGCGCAGGACTTCGGCATCGTCGAGTTGCTGCTGGCGGGCCGAGGCTTTCGGCTTGGGCAGACCAGTGTCGGCACGTTCCGAAGGCTTCGCGCGACGGACGTCGCGGGTGGCCTGGCGGAACAGCTCGGTGTCGTCCTCGTCGGTCGGGCACATGGGGTGGGCGCGATGAAATAAAGCAGTTTTGCCGCTGCTCGGAGGCCCATCATAGCGAGCGAAATCGGTACACTGGCGCGAACTGAATTCGTTCCCATGAAAATCCTGCTTTCCAACGACGACGGCTGCATGGCGCCGGGCCTCGTCTGCCTGCGCGACCAATTGCGCACCCGCCATCAGGTCACCGTGGTTGCGCCTGATCGCAACCGCAGCGGTGCCAGCAATTCGCTGACCCTGCTCAACCCTGTGCGCGTGCAGCACCATGCCGACGGCACGATGTGTGTCGACGGCACGCCAACCGACTGCGTCCATCTTGCGCTGACCGGCCTGCTCGACGAGCAGCCTGACATGGTCGTCTCCGGCATCAATGCCGGCGCCAATCTGGGCGACGACACGCTGTACTCGGGTACGGTCGCGGCGGCAATGGAAGGCCGGCACCTCGGCTATTCGGCGATCGCGATTTCCAGCGTCGGCGTTTCGCCAAAGCACTACGCAACCGCTGCGCGCGTGGCGCTGCGCATGGTCGAGCGGCTCGAAGCGATGCCACTGCCGGGTGACACCATCCTCAATGTCAACGTGCCTGACGTCCCCTGGGAAGAATTGAAGGGCTTTGAGGTCACTCGCCTTGGCAATCGCCACCGCTCGGAGTCGGTACTCAAGACCCAGGATCCGCGTGGTCGGCCGATCTACTGGATCGGCGGTGCCGGTGGCGAAGCGGACTGCGGACCGGGTACCGATTTCCACGCGATCGCCAATGGTCGCGTCGCGCTGACGCCGCTGCTGGTGGACCTGACGCGCCATGCGGCACTGGAACGCCTTGCCGGCTGGGCGACCGCCCTGTGACGCCGCTGCGCAACAGTCGCGCGACGCCCGCTACCTCACCCAGCAATGCCCAGCAGCGTCTGGTCGATGAGCTGCGCAAGCAGGGCATCACCGAAGAGCGCGTGCTTGCGGCGATTGCCAAGGTGCCGCGCCACGAGTTTGTCGATGACGCGCTGAAGAACCGCGCCTACGAGAACAATGCGCTGCCGATTGGCCATGCACAGACGATCTCGCAGCCCTTCGTCGTTGCGCTGATGACCCAGGTGTTGCTGACTGCGCGCAAGGTGCCGCTGCGCGTGCTCGAGATCGGCACCGGCTGTGGCTACCAGACTGCCGTGCTGGCCGAACTGGTGCAGACCGTGTTCACGGTCGAGCGCATCAAGCCGCTGTCCGAGCACGCGCGCAAGCGGCTTTCCGCGCTGCACTATCGCAACATCCATTTCGGCTACGCCGACGGCATGAACGGTTGGGCGCCGTATGCGCCCTACGACGGCATCATCGTCACGGCCGGCGCCGAGTCGGTGCCGCCGGCGCTGATCCAGCAGCTCGCGCCGGGTGGGCGTCTGGTGATTCCGGTGGGCCCGCAGGGCGGGCAGACGCTCAAGCTGCTGGAGCGCCGCGGTGCCGGTGCGCGCGAACAGGACGTGAGCCGCGTCAGTTTTGTACCCTTGCTGCCAGGTAAGGTTTGATCGAGGCTCCGTCGAAGGTGAACCGCGCCATGCGTCTGGATGATCCGAAACTCTTGCGCGCACTGGCGCTGCTGAGTGTCGTTGTGCTCGGCGGCTGCGCCGGCTGGTCGAGCTGGGAGGATGAGCGAGGCCGTCCAGGTGTCGCTTCGGCGAATCAGACCCCGATCAGCGAAGGCGAGTACCGCGTCGTCCGCGGCGACACCGTCTACTCCATCGCTTTTCGCAATAACATCGATTTCCGCAGGCTCGCGAGCTGGAACAAGATCGGCAACGAGTACCTGATTTACCCGGGCCAGGTACTGCGTCTGACGCAGCCGGCGCCGGAGAAACGCATTTCCGGCGAGATCGAGTCGGTCGGGATATCCGACGTGAACATCGGCAAGCCTCAGGCAGTGACGCCGAACAGCGCGCCGCCGACGCTGATGCCGCCGGTTCGGGAATACGACGATCTGCCTCCAGCGGTGGCGGGCGAGTACGCCTGGGTGTGGCCGGCCGAGGGCACGCTGCTACGCAGCTTCGCCCAGAGCAGCAATCGCGGCATGGATATCGGTGGTCGTAGCGGCCAGCCGATCTTCGCGGCGGCGCCAGGGCGGGTGGTCTACAGCGGCAATGCCCTCAAGGGCTACGGCGAGTTGATCATCATCAAGCACGACGAGGTCTATCTGTCGGCCTATGGCTACAACCGCTCGCGCCACGTCAAGGAGGGCGATTTCGTCACTGCCGGCCAGCCGATAGCCGAGATGGGCCGTGGCCCGGAGAACAAGCCGCTGCTGCATTTCGAGATCCGCAAGAGCGGCAAGCCGATCGACCCGACCAGCAAGCTCGTGGGTTCGACGGTGTCTGCCAAGTAGCCTCCAGCGCAGGCCTGGAGCCTGCCAGGCCGGAAGCGGCGATTTCCTTGCAGGTTATGAGGGGCGACGGTCGGTGAGACGCTTGCGCCTCACTGGAGCAGAGCGTGGAGTTTGCTATCAATCCGACCACTCCGTGCCTCGATCTGGCGGTGATTTGAGCTGAATTGCCTGCAGCACCTTTCAAGTTGGAGTGGTCGGATCGATAATACGGCCCCTTTTTTCGTCCGCATTCTGGACTCACTCCCCGGGACCACCGTGAACACCGTCTTCCCGCGCATCGAGCGCCTGCCGCCCTACGTCTTCAATATCATCGGTGAGTTGAAGCAGGCGGCCCGAGCCCGAGGCGAGGACATCATCGACTTCGGCATGGGTAACCCGGACCAGCCGACACCGCGGCACATCGTCGACAAGCTCGTGGAAGCCGCCGTGCGCGGTACCGATTCCGAGTACGTCAAGCCGGAGCACCATGACGAAGACGGCACCCACACGCACCGCTACTCGGTGTCCAAGGGTGTGCCACGTCTACGTCGTGCGATCACGCGCTGGTACAAGAACCGCTACGACGTCGACCTCGACTCGACGTCCGAGGTCATTGCGACGATCGGCTCCAAGGAAGGCCTAGCGCATCTGGCCTTCGCGACGCTCGCTCCGGGTGATGTCGTGATGGTGCCGAATCCGGCATATCCGATTCACCCCTATGGCGTCGTGCTCGCCGGCGCCGATGTGCGCCATGTACGAATGACGCCCGACGTCGACTTCTTCGAAGAGCTGCAGCGCGCGATCAAGGAAACCTGGCCCGCGCCGAAGATGCTGATCCTCAACTTCCCGGGTAATCCAACCTCGCAGTGCGTCGATCTGGCGTTCTTCGAGAAAGCCGTCGCATTGTGCCGCGAGAACGAGATCTGGCTGGTTCATGACCTCGCGTACGCCGACATCGTGTTCGACGGCTACAAGGCGCCGTCGGTGCTGCAGGTGCCGGGCGCGAAGGATGTCGCCGTCGAGTTCTTCACGCTGTCGAAGTCGTACAACATGCCGGGCTGGCGTGTCGGTTTCATGGCCGGCAACCCGACGCTCGTCGCTGCGCTCGGACGCATGAAGTCCTACCTCGACTACGGCATGTTCACGCCGATCCAGGTTGCCGCTATCGCCGCGCTCGAAGGCCCGCAGGATTGCGTGTCGGAAATCTGCGAGATGTATCGCTCGCGTCGCGACGTGCTGTGCGATGGTCTCAATGCTGCCGGCTGGAAGGTCGACAAGCCGAAGGCGACGATGTTCGTCTGGGCCGAGATCCCGGAGCCGTTCAAGAAGCTCGGCTCGATCGAGTTTGCCAAGCGCCTGCTCGACGAAGCCAAGGTTGCCGTTTCTCCGGGCATCGGCTTCGGCGAATATGGCGATACGCATGTGCGCTTCGCGCTGATCGAGAACGAGCACCGCACGCGCCAGGCGCTGCGCGGCATCAAGAAGATGCTCAAGGCGGGGGTGCCGGCATGAGCGCGCGACACGGTGTTTTGCGCGTAGCGCAAATGGGCGCGGGAGCGCGCTCACTCATGCGCGGCACTGGTGCCGGGGCTGACGCGAAGGTGCGCACATGAGCGCTCCTGTCCGTGTCGGTGTTGTCGGTCTCGGTATCGTCGGTCAGGGCGTGTTGCGCCTGCTCGCGAACAACGCCGCGGAAATTTCCCGTCGCGTCGGCCTGCCGGTCGTCGTCACCGATGCAAGCTCGCGTGACCTCAAGCGCAGCCGCGACTGCTCTCTCGATGGCATCAGGCTTTGGGACAACCCCGTGCAGATGGTGCGCGAGGCGAAGATCGATATCGTCGTCGAGCTGGTCGGCGGCAAGGGCGTCGCTCGCGACGTGACCCTGGCAGCGATTGAGGCGAAGAAGCCGGTTGTCACCGCGAACAAGGCGCTGCTCGCCGAAAACGGCAACGAGATCTTCGATGCGGCGCGCAAGGCCGGTACGGTCGTTGCATTCGAGGCCGCGGTCGCTGGCGGTATCCCGATCATCAAGGCGATCCGTGAAGGTCTCGCCGGCAACGTCATTCATGGGGTAGCCGGCATCATCAACGGCACCTGCAACTACATCCTCACGCAGATGGCGGAGAAGGGTGAGTCGTTTGCGGATGCGCTCGCTGCCGCGCAGAAGCTTGGTTACGCCGAAGCCGATCCGACCTTCGATGTGCAGGGCGTCGATGCCGCGCACAAGCTGGCGATTCTCGCGGCGATTGCTTTCGGTATGCCACTGTCCTTCGACAAGATCGCGATCGAGGGCATCACCAACGTCACGCCGGAAGACATCAAGATCGCCCAGGTCTTCGGCTACCGCATCAAGCTGCTCGGCATTGCCAAGCGCGGCGACACGGGCGTCGAGCTGCGCGTGCATCCGACACTGATTCCGGAAGACCAGCTGATCGCCAAGGTCGATGGCGTGCTCAATGCCGTCGTCGTCCAGGGCAATGCCGTCGGCCAGGTCGGATTCTATGGTCGCGGCGCCGGGGGCGATGCCACGGCTTCGGCGGTCGTCGCCGACATTCTCGACATTGCGCGTGCGCTCGCTGCCGATCCGCGTCATGCGGTGCCGGCGCTGGCGTTCCAGGCGGACGCGCTGCAGCCGCTGCCGGTGATTGCGCCGGCGCAGACCAGCAGCGCGATCTACCTGCGCCTGCGCGTTGCAGACGAAGCGGGTGTGCTGTCGCAGCTGACCGCGATCCTCGCGTCGCACGACATCAGCGTCGAAGCGATCCTGCAGCGTGAGCCGCGTGGTGGCGACGATGCAACGGTCGCATTGATCACGTCGGTGATCGCCGAGCATCATTTCACTGCGGCACTCGCCGAAATCCAGAAGCTGCCGTTCGTGCGTGCGGGCGCAACCCGTTTCCGTGTCGAAAAGTTCGCTTAAGTCCAGTTCCCAAGGTCTTCCCATGACTCGTTACACCGGCATCATCGAGCACTACCGCAAGCGCCTGCCGTTTGCCGACAGCGTCCGCGCGGTTTCGCTGGGCGAAGGGCGCACGCCGCTGATCAAGCTCGACAACCTGCCGCGCAGCGTCGGCTTCGAAGGCGAGCTGTACGTGAAGTTCGAAGGTCTGAATCCGACCGGTTCGTTCAAGGATCGCGGCATGACCACGGCGGTCACCCAGGCCGTGCATGAAGGTTCGAAGGCAATCATCTGTGCCTCGACCGGCAACACCTCGGCCGCTGCCGCGGCCTATGCGGCACGCGCGGGCATTACGGCGTTCGTGCTGATTCCGGAAGGCAAGATTGCGCTCGGCAAGCTCGCCCAGGCCGTTGTTCACGGCGCCGTCGTCGTGCAGATCCAGGGCAACTTCGATGACGGCATGCGCCTCGTCAAGGAAGTCGCGCAGACTGCGCCGGTCGCGATCGTCAACTCGATCAACCCGTATCGCCTGCAGGGCCAGAAGACTGCGGCGTTCGAGATCGTCGAAGCGCTCGGCCGCGCGCCGGACGTGCACGCACTGCCGGTCGGCAACGCCGGCAACATCAGTGCGTACTGGATGGGCTACAAGGAAGCGACCGGACAGACCTCGACGGCGAGCCTGGCGGGTTATTCGCTCGAAGCCTTCACATCGAGCCTGCCGAAGATGGCGGGCTTCCAGGCTGCTGGCGCTGCGCCGTTCCTGCGTGGTGGCCGCGTCGCCAATCCGGAAACCGTCGCGACTGCGATCCGCATCGGCGACCCGCAGTCCTGGGATCACGCATGGGCGGCGCAGAAGGAGTCCGGCGGCTGGTTCGATGAATGCACCGACGATGAAATCCTCGCAACCCAGCGCCTGCTGTCGGCAACCGAGGGCGTGTTCTGTGAACCCGCCTCGGCTGCTTCGCTCTGTGGCGCGCTGCGTGACATCAAGTCCGGCAAGATCGCCCAAGGCTCGACTGTTGTCTGCACGCTGACCGGCAATGGCCTGAAAGATCCGGACATCGTCATGAAGGACGGTCTGCACGGTTTGATCAAGGTCGCGGCTGAGCGCGGAGCTGTTGAGCGCGCGCTGCTGGAGCGGCTGTAGCAGCGCAGGCGATTTTTGCGTTTTCGGAGATGCAGCAAATACCTCCGTTCGCATCGAGTGCCTGCGATGCAGGTGTATCGAGATACCGCAGCTGCGGCCATTGTGCTCGGGAGTCGTGCGCTGGTCTCTCGATACACCGCGCGGTGCGCGGCACTCGAGACGAACGGTGACTATTTTCCTGCGTATGACGGTTCAACTTGGTCTTCCCGGTGCCCACTGAGCCCGTCATACGCCGTCGCGCGGCGGGCCAGCCGGAGCTGTTTCCCTCTACGCTGAATCCGGTGCTGCGGCGCGTCTACGCCGCGCGCGGCATCGTGCCTGCTGACCTGTCGATGGAGCTCGGCGATCTTTTGCCGCCGGCCGGTTTGCTCGGCATCGACAGCGCCGCGCGGCAGCTGGCGGATGCGATCGAGCAGTCGGCGAGCATCGTGATTGCCGGTGACTACGATGCCGATGGCGCGACCGGTACTGCGCTCGCCGTACTTGGCCTGCGCGCGCTCGGTGCAGCACAGGTTCACTACGTCGTACCGGACCGATTCCGCATGGGTTATGGCCTGTCGCCGGCCTTGGCCGAGCTTGCAGCGGGTACCGGCGCGATGGTGCTCGTGACCGTCGACAACGGCATTGCGAGTGTGGAGGGGGTGGCGCAGGCGCAGCGTCTCGGCATGCGGGTGATCGTCACCGATCACCATCTGCCAGGTCCGGTATTGCCGACAGCCGATGCCATCGTCAATCCGAACCAGCCCGGCTGCACGTTTGCCTCCAAGTCGCTGGCCGGTGTCGGCACGCTGTTCTACGTGCTGCTCGCGGTGCGTGCGGAGCTGCGCAGGCGCAATCACTTTGCGCAGGGCCGTGAGCCGAATCTGTCGGATTTCCTCGACCTCGTCGCGCTCGGCACCGTCGCCGATCTGGTCAAGCTGGATCGCAACAATCGCATCCTCGTCGAACAGGGTCTGCGCCGCATCCGCGCCGGCCGCGCACGGCCGGGCCTGCTTGCGCTGCTGCGCAATGCCGGGCGGGACGCGACGCGCTGCAGCGCGTCCGATCTCGGTTTTGCACTCGGCCCGCGCATCAATGCGGCGGGAAGGCTCGACGACATGCGCATGGGTATCGAGTGCCTGCTCGCTGCCGACGAGGCCAGTG
>JALYJV010000339.1 GCA_030775105.1 Pseudomonadota bacterium
CCGATGAAGCGCGCCAGCGCAGGAACGAAGAAAAACAGCAAAAGGCCATCGCCGATGCTGCCAAGCGCTCTGAAGCCGAGGCTGCGGCGCATCATCTGGCGCTGGCGAAGGAAAAGGAAAAGCAGGAACAGCTCGCTCGCAAACGCGAGCTTGCCGCAGCCCGCGGAGCAACCCCGTCCTCCGGCAGCAAGGGACCGTTGATCGGCGCGATCATTGCCGTCGTTCTGGGCATCGCCGTCATCGTCTGGTGGTTGACGCGCCCGACATCGACCGACAGCGCTGCCGACGCAACGGCAACAGCAGCGCCCACGGCCGCACCGACTGCAGAAGCAACAATCGCAGCCAGCGCGCGTCCGACCGTGACACCGGCCCCGACCGTCAAACCCACATCCGAACCATCTCCGGAGCCGACCATCGCACCGACCTCCGCTCCGACTGTCGCGCCAACAAGCAAACCCGCGCCGACACCGGATGCCGCTGAAGCTCAGCGCAAGAAGGTCGAGGAAGAACGCGAGCGTCAGCGCCGCTCCGACGAAGAAGCGAAGCAGCGGCTCGATCGCGAAGCTGCCGCGGAAGCCCAGGCCAGGCGCAAGGCACAGGAAGCAGCAGCGGCGCGCGAAGCCGAACGCCAGCGCAAGTTGCGCGAAGACGCCGCCGCCGAGCAGCGTCGGCGTGATGCGGAAGCTGCTGCGGCAGCGGCAGCTACACCACCGCCTACACCGGCACCTACGCCGACGCCTGGCCGCCTGAACCGTCCGATCGGATTCTAGAGTCCGATATCAAGCGAAACCAGGCCGCGGAGTACGCGTCAGCGGGCGATCAGCTGAAGAGATGTCAGGCGATTTCGTAGCGCAGCAGATACGGCAGATCGGCATTCGGGCGTTCGCCAAGGGCAAACATGCCGCGCCCGAGCAAGGTGAAGACCTCGCGACGGATGTAAACAAACTTTTCGGCTTCCGCACTTTCGGGCAGCACGTAGGTGCCGTTGGTGCTTTCGTCGATCAGCGTGTACTTGCCGCGATGCATCTCGATGCGAGCATGCACACGTGAAGCAAACTGTGATGGCACGACGAGGCTGCAGCCTTCCTCGCGCCCGATCGTGAACGGTAACTGCGACTCCGCCAGCAGGATGGCCTGTCCGTCAAACTTGATCACCAAGCCCGCGTTGACCGGCATGCCCATATCCTTCGGCGCGATGAAGATCTGCGTCGCCGCGCGGCGATCCCACAGCAGCTGCACGATCGACAGCGACTCGGTGACGCCCTTGACCGGCGTGTTATCGAACAGGCGAACCAGCTCCTGCAGTTCGCGGGACAACCCGGCAGACGTCGACTCGGTGGTGAGAACCTGCTCCGCCTTGGCCATGTCGCAGAGCCGCGCAGCAAGATTCACCGCATCGCCAAAAACATCCTCATCACGCGGCACAACCTGCCCGACCATGAAGCCGATGCGAAACAGCACGGGCGCCTCACCCGGTGTCACCGGCAAGCGCGCAATCCGCTGCACTTCCATTGCCGCTCGAGCCGCCGCGTTCGCGTCCGGCAACTCGCACATAGCGCAGTCGCCAATGGTCTTGACCAGACGCCCACCCTGCATGCGGGTGACGTTGGCAACCCGGTCGATCGCCTTTCGTATCAGCGCCTCGGCGATCTCGTCGCCGAGGCGTCGATACAACGACGTGCTGCCGACGACGTCAGCGAACAAAATGGCGCGTTCTTGCATCGGCTGCATGGTTTCGGCCAGATGTCGACAGCGATTTCCGCAATACCCGTCTCGATCAGAAACCGAACGAGTACAGGTATGTCAGCTGGATGTAGGTTTCGGTCAGCTCGACTCGGTCAAGCTGAAAGAAGCCATCTGCTACGCCGTCCTCATCGATGTCGACCGGCGTGGTTGACGCTTCAGCCAACGCGGACGACACCGTATCGTCGCCATTGAAGCGCTGATAGCGCAATTGCAGGCTGTGGGCCGGCAAGCTGGCCAGCGACGCACTGAGCTTCACGCTGATGCCCTTGTAAAGAAAGCTGCTGCCCTCCTGCGGGAAATCCTTGGCCTCGGAGAGGTTGTAAGCCACCGAGCTGCCGACAATGATCGGACCCATGCTCATCCCGCCAACACCAGCGCCGACGAATAGACCCGATTCAGAGAAGGTGTCGTCATTGAATGCACCATCACCCTGCATGCCGCGGCGGTAACCTGCGAAGAAGGAGAGATGGTCACCGACCAGGCTGCCTGCGGAAACGAGAATATCAGTACGGTCCAGTTCTGCGTTGGTGTCCGTATCAACCATCTGGTATTCGATAGCGATATCAGTGAAGAAATCGCCGTACGCGGAACTGAACCCCGTCTGGATCCCGTACGAAGGTTCGTCATCGCCATTGAATTCAGTGCTGAACCCTTCCAGTTCATCACCGTTCGCGTCGAACAAGCGGAACCCGAGCTCGCTGTCCTGCGCGTACATGCCCAGCGATGGGCCAACGCGGGCGCTGAACTGGAGTTGCGGATCCGAGGCAAGTGCCGCGTTCGACATCACGAGCAATCCGGTTGCTGCTGCCAGTGCGAGTTTCATGTTTTAACCCCCTGCAAGATTCGCTACAAAGAAACGTCCGAAATCCGGTGCCCACGATCCCATTTGCACCGAGCCTGATGCCCGCATCATAACGCCTGCATGGGCACCGCGTTACTACTTAGTGCACAAACAAACGCACCATAGC
>JALYJV010000340.1 GCA_030775105.1 Pseudomonadota bacterium
GATCAACGGCATGGCCACCGTGCAATTCCAGACCCGCCGGACTTTCTTCAACGTGCGGGAGCTGACCGACGTCTTCGTCTCGATTGCGCTGAAACCGGCACATGGCTAAACGGCCTCGCCTGAAACGGAATGGCCTCGCCGCACTTCCCCCGCGCACCGCGGCGGGTATCGCCGTCGAACTGCCGCGTTACGAGCGCCGCCTGACCCGGCGCATCTGCCACATCGGCATCGGCCGCTTTCATCGCGCGCATCAGGCGCACTACCTGCACCGTCTGCTGCAGCTCGGACTGGCGGATGGCTGGGGCCTGTGCGCCATAGGCCTGCGCGTCGAGGATCGCGCCATGCTGCAGGCGCTGCGCGAACAGGATGGCCTGTATTCGCTGTGGCAGACCGATGGCACGCATCACGAAGCCACCGTCATCGGCTCGATCATTGAGATGCTCGATGCCAGCGCCGACATGCCGGCGGCAATCGATCTGCTCAGCGATGTCGAGACACGAATCATCTCACTGACAATCACCGAGGCCGGCTACTGTCTCGACGCCCGGCACGCACTCAACCTGCAGCATCCCGACATCGTGCACGATCTGGCCAATGCCGACGCGCCACGCAGCGCGCCAGGCCTGCTGGTGCGCGCACTGGCGCAACGGCGCGTGCGTGACACCGGCGGCGTGACGCTGATGTCCTGCGACAACTTGGTCGAGAACGGCGCGAGGCTGCGCAGCGTCGTGCACGGATTCGCCGAGCGCAGCGATCCGGCGCTGGCCGCATGGATCGCGCAGCATGTGCGCTTTCCGTCGTCGATGGTCGATCGCATCACACCGGCGTTTGACGCCCGGCGCGAAGATCAGTTGCGCAACGACTGGGGTGTCGATGATGCGGCGCTGGTGCGCTGCGAGACCTGGCAGCAATGGATACTTGAAGACGATTTCAGCAACGGCAGACCCGCGTTCGAGCAGGTCGGCGTGGTCATGTCGGATCAGGTTCATGCCTATGAGCAGCTCAAGGTCGGCCTGCTCAATGGCGGCCACTCGGCGATCTCGCACATCGGCCAGATGCTCGGCCACCACAAGGTGCACGATGCGCTGGCCGATTCGCTGGTCCGTCACTGGCTCAGCGCGTACATGCACAGCGTCGCGTCGACCTTGACGCCGATTGCCGGCCTGGACGTCCATGCCTATCGCAGCAGCCTGATCGAACGCTTCTCCAACGCCGAGATCGACGATCTCCTGGCTCGCCTTGCACAGGACACCTCAGGCAAGTTCCAGCAGGTACTGCGACCACCGCTACTGCATTACCTGCAACAGCAGCAGTCCACCGAATGCCTGAGTCTGGGCCTGGCCTTGTGGCTGCTGTTCCTGTCGCGCCTTCACGATGACGCCGCGGCGCGTGATGGCTATCTGGACGCCAACAAGTCTGACCTGATCGCCGCGGCGCGCAGCGCGGTGCAGCGCAACCAGTCAGCGGAGCTTCTCGCCAGCGTATTCGCGTTGCCGTGGCCGCACGCCGCCGCCATTCACGCCGAGGTGGATCGGCATCTGCACGCGCTCGAATACTGCGGCCTGCGTACACACGTCACGGCTGTTGCCGACCGCGCACTGAAAACAGCCCGCTGAACCCGTCGCTACTCGCAGTTGCTGCCGAACCGCAGCAAACGCTGCTGACCGCGTACATCATCGAGATCGACCAGACCGGGCGCGCTGCCGATGGTTGCCAGCGTATCGGTGTCCGCAGGCAGCAAGGGAATGGAAGCACCCGCGCGCACGAACAGTGGAATCTCGTCGAGCGGCGCATCGACGGTGATCTGCTGCCCGCCGGCTCTCGCGCCCGGACCGTTGCGGCGCAGCAGCGCGCCGGTCGCTTCGTCGTAGCTGACGTGCGACCAGAACTCGCACCACCGGCCCTGCGGCAGATACAGCGAACGTGAAGTCGCCCCCTCATCGACGACCGGCGCCACCAGCAGGTCGGGCCCGAAGAAGTACTGGGTCTGCGCAGCCGCGGAAAATGCCTGCGGATCGTCCGGCGTCATCAGCGACAGGTGCCGCATGATCGGCATGCCGCTGCGCTGGTACTCGTCCGCCGCAGCGCGGATGTACGGGAACAGCTGTGTGCGCAACTTGGTGTAGCGCCGCCACAGCGGTTTGATCTCGTCATCCCAGATATGGACGCGTTCGCCCTGCCCCGGCAGTTCGTAGCCGTCCTCCTGCATGCGCATGATGCCGGAGAGCGCGCCGAACTCGATCCAGCGGATCAGCGTGTCCGCGCTGGTCCTGCCGCCGGTGAACAGCGAGTGGAAGCCGCCGATGTCGCTACCCCAGTACGCGATGCCGGACAGACCCATGGAGATGCCTTGATGGATCGCAGCGCCAAGCCCGTCCGCGTATGAATTGTCCTCGCTGGGATCACCGCCCCAGACGATGCGCGCATACGGCGCGGTGCCGATGTTGCCGCAGCGGATGAACTGGGCGAAGTCGCTGCCATAACGCGGCCAGGTCAGTTCGTGACTCCTGCGGTGATAGTCGGTGCAGTAACGATTGTGATACTGCAGTCCGGACTGTCCGTCGTGCATCACCGCATCCGGCGGCACGTACTCGCCGAAATCTTCCATCCAGCCGTCGTAGCCATCATCGAGCGCCTGCGTGATCAAGCCCTGCCACCACGCACCGGCGTCCGGATGGGTGAAGTCGATCACCGCACTGGAGGAATCCGTGAACGCGATGTACGGAATCGGATACGTCGAGCCGAGGGGCGTCTTGATGAAGTAGTCGTTCGCATCGCCTTCTTCGTAGGCGCCTTCCGGATGATCGCGGCAGACGAAGGAATTCACATAGGTCGTGACCTTGTAACCGTTTTGGTGATAGAGCTCGGTTTCCTCGCGGATCGCATCGCGGCGACCGGACTGCGCCGCACAGGGCAGATAGTGCGTATAGGTCTGCGCGACCGTGACCGGAATGTCCCACTCGCGCCAGCCGGGAATCAGCTCCCGGCGGAACTCCGTCGTGCCCAGCGGTTGGTACCAGGGTCCGAAGAACCAGTCGGCCGGCGGCGGCTGGCGACCGTTGTGCGCAACGAACTGTGACAGCACGCGCGCCGGTGTCGGCCCGGGGAAAACGACGAAGCGAATGCGCTCGGCGCGAGTCTCGACATTCCACTGCGTATCGCGATGCAGGCGGAACGCGCTGTATGAGAAATCGTCGAGCAGGAAACCATAGCCCTTGTTCGACAGCAGCCAGGGCATCGGGAAATTGGTGCCGCCAATCGGTGACGGCCCCTGCCATGACTCGCCGAGCAGCGGCTCGGTCGCCGGGCGCAGCGCGCCGGCAGAGAATGGCCCCTCCTCGGCCCAGTTCTCGACCAGCTTGCCGGTCTGGTCAACCGCATCGGAACGTTCGCCGAATCCGACGAAGCGCTCGTCGGCAGCCTTGTCGAAAGTCCAGCCCAGCGCGGACACGCCGGTCATGTCGCTCAGGACCGCGTTGACCGCGATCGCACCATCTGCGAGCGGCTCCACAGTGACCTCGAAGCTGCGCCCGAGGGGATCATCAGTGGCGACGCGGTAGCGGTTCTCGCCGATCTGCTCTGCCGTCGTCGCGTGGAACCAGCGGATCGGCACGTTGAGGAATGCGCCGTAAGCGATCAGCGGAATCTGCGCCTGCACGCGCAGATCCAGCGCGAAGCCCAGCGAGCCATAGCGCGCCGACAGATCGGCAAAGCCGTTGAGATCGGCAGCGCTGCTCAGATTGGTGAGCTGGTCGAGATCGGTCAGGTCCGGCAACGAGCCGATATCGACCGGCAATGAAGGTCCGCTGCCGGACCGCAGGAAGGTCTCGCCATTGCGGCTGAAGCCGAGCGCAAAGGGCGCGAGGCTGACCTGCGTTTCAAGCTTGGTGGTCCCGGCGTTGCCAGCGCCGACGTTCTGCGGCGCGGAATCGCCGCAGGCCGCCAGCAGCAGCGCAAGAGCTGTCGCGCAAAGCTTCCTGTCCAGATCACGCCGCATCGCAGACCTTCCTTAATCGGAGATTCAGCGAGTGTGGGCGATTGCGCGTAATGCCCTGATAGTAAATTCAGGGGGCGCGGACCGGCGGCCGGTCCGCGCCCTGCTTGCAGCCTTACTTACCCGGCTGCTTCACAACGCGCAGGTAGGGCTTGATCTCGTTCCAGCCCTGCGGGAACAGCTTCTGCGCATCGTCGTTGCTGACCGACGGCACGATGATCACGTCTTCGCCGTGCTTCCAGTTCACCGGCGTCGCGACCTTGTAGCCGTCGGTCAGCTGCAGCGAATCGATCACGCGCAGGATCTCGTCGAAGTTGCGACCGGTACTGGCCGGATAGGTGATCGTCAGGCGCACCTTCTTCTTCGGGTCGATGACGAACACCGAGCGCACCGTGAAGCGATCCGAGGCATTCGGATGAATCATGTCGTAGAGCCTCGCGACCTTCATGTCCGGATCGGCAATCATCGGGAAGTTCACCGTGCAGGCCTGCGTCTCCTCGATGTCCTTGGCCCACTTGTGATGGTCTTCGATGCCGTCCACCGACAGACCGATCACCTTGACGCCACGCTTGTCGAACTCGCCCTTGAGCCTGGCGGTGTAGCCCAGCTCCGTCGTGCAGACGGGTGTGAAATCCTTGGGATGCGAGAACAGCACACCCCAGGAATCGCCTAGCCACTGATGGAACTGGATCGTCCCTTCCGTGGTTTCGATTTCAAAGTCCGGCGCGATGTCCCCGAGTCTGAGGCTCATGGTCTGTCTCCGTCATTTTCATGGACACACAGGATGCGCGCTTTGCGCCAGCGATCAAGGCATAAGCACAGAACAGCGAGTTACACCGTGATTCATGGCGCTGTCATGAGCCGGTACTGTCCGCGGGATGTCTTGCGCAGGAAGCGCAGCGCAAGTCCCAGCGCGGCAATCGCCAGCGCAATGATGAAGCCCCACCAGACGCCGTACGGGCCCTGGTCAGTGGAGAACGCCAGCCACATGGCGAACGGCATGCCGATCACCCAGTAGGCGACGACCGTGATCAGCAACGGCACGCGCGTGTCCTTGATGCCGCGCAGCGCGCCGTTGGCAGTGGCCTGGATGCAATCGACGATCTGGAATACAGCGGCGAAGTACAGGAACTTGATCGCGATCGCGGAAACGTCCGCTTCGTTGGTATAGGCCAGCACGATCAGCGCCGGAAACAGGGCCATCGCGCTTGCCGACAGCATCGAGTAGCAGACACCAAGCAGCATGCCGGC
>JALYJV010000341.1 GCA_030775105.1 Pseudomonadota bacterium
GGCCTGGATGGTGTCGTCCGAACATCCGCTGCGCGGCATGTGCGGCGGCGATGATGCCGGCCCCTACGCGAATCATTTCGAAGTCGGCACCGAACGCGAACGCAAGATCGAACTGACGACGCAGGCGCAGCTTCCCGCAGGTGCGGTCATCGCCTACCAGCACGGCGGTGGTGGCGGTTTCGGCCCGGCGATCCTGCGCGACCCCGAAGCGGTCAGGGACGATGTGCTCGACGAAAAGGTCAGCCTGGTGGCTGCACGCGACAGGTACGGCGTGGTGCTGACGGGAACGCTGGATGAGTATGACCTCACGGTCGATGTGGCGGCGACCAAGGCTTTGCGTCGATCGATGCAGGCCGGCGCTACTGCTTAGGTTTCGGCTTCGGATGAAAACAAGGCCCGTTCGTCTCGAGTGCCGCGCGCGAGGCGCGCGGTGTATCGAGAGACCCCAGCTTCAGCTCGGGTGTCTCGATACACCGTGCCTTCGGCACGGCACTCGACACGAACGGGGTGTGCAGGACTGGCAACTCGCTCTCCTTCGTTGATGAGAGAGAGTTCTGAACGGAGAAACAACGTGCGGTATCGCGTCGGCATCGACATCGGCGGCACTTTCACTGACTTCGCGCTGCTGAAGGCGTCGAACGTGGTGCTGCACAAGAACCTGAGCACGCCGGAAGACCGTTCGATCGGCGTCATGACCGGGCTGAAGAAGCTCGCCGACATCGAAGGCGTGTCGCTCGGTGAGTTCCTCGCGAACTGCGATGCGATCGTGCACGGCACGACAGTGGCCGACAACACGCTGATCGAGATGAACGGCGCCGTCACTGGCCTGATCACGACCGAAGGCTTCCGCGACGAGATCGAATATCGCCGTGGCTACAAGGAAGACATCTGGGATGTCCGCCTGCCGCCGCCAAAGGAGATCACGCCGCGCCGCCGCCGCCTGACGGTGCCGGAACGCATCCTGTTCAACGGCACAGTCCACAAGGAACTCGATGAAGCCGCGGTGCGCGAATGCTGCCGGCGTCTGAAGAAGCAGAACGTCGAATCGGTCGCGATCTCGCTGATCTTCTCGTTCGTCAACACCGCGCACGAGAAGCGTGTTGCGAAAATCGTTGCCGAGGAAATGCCCGGCGTACAGATTTCCTGCTCGCATGAAGTGCTGCCGCGTGCGCCGGAGTACGACCGCACGAGCACGACGGTGGTCAACGCCTATGTTGCGCCACGTGTGAACGCCTATCTGGAGAAGCTCGTTGTCCGACTCAAGGACGGTGGTTACAAACATCAGCTGATGGTCATGCAGGCCAGCGGCGGCGTGATGACCAAGGAATACATCGAAGGCGCGCCGATCCGCGTGCTCGCCTCCGGCCCCGCCGGCGGCGTGGTCGGCTCCGCGCATGTCGGCGCGGCGAAGGGTTATCCGAATCTGCTGTGTGTCGACATGGGCGGTACCTCGTACGACATGTCGATGGTGATCGACGGCGATGCGCCGGCCGAGGTCGGCTGGAACATGCATCATCGCTATCTGATCGGTGTGCCGATGGTGAAGGTCGAAACCCTCGGCGCGGGCGGCGGCTCGATCTGCCACGTCAACAACGGCGCGCTCGAAGTGGGTCCGGCGTCCGCGGGTTCCGATCCCGGACCGATCTGCTACGGCCGTGGGGGTACGCAGCCGACGATCACCGATGCGCTGCTGATGCTCGGCATCCTTTCCGACGAAGCGGGCTTCGCGGGCGGCAGCTTCTCGCTGACGCGGCGCGGTGTTGATGAGGCATTCAAGAGCATCGCCGCGAAGATGGGCTACAGCGCAGAAGACGCGGCCTTCGATTGCTGGCGCATCGTCAACGCCAACATGAGCCAGGCGGTGCGGCGCACGGTGGCCGGCAAGGGCATCGACCCCAAGGACATGGTCATGCTCGCTTATGGCGGCAATGGCCCGGTGTTCGCGGCAATCCAGGCTGAAGACCTCGGCATTGCGAAGGTGCTCGTGCCCAAGGCCTCGCCGACGTTCTCGGCGCTCGGCACGCTGGTCGCGAATCCGAGTATCGACGAAGAGCGTTCATACACTGCGCCGGCCAATGCGCTCGATATCGCGAAACTGAAATCGCTGTGGAGCGAACTTGAGGTGCGCGCCGGGAAGTATTTCGCCGATGCCAAGTTCGCAGCAAAGCAGGTGACCGCGAAGTACCAGATGAAGATGCGCTATCCCGGCCAGAACTGGTCGCTGGCCTTCGACGTGAAGGTCAACCAGGGGCTGCATGATCTGGCCTTCGTTGATGCGAAGCTGGGCGATCGGGCGATCGGTTTGTTCAACCAGCGCCACACCGAGGAGTTTGGCCACATCCGCGAAGGCGAGATGCCCGAAGTCACCGGCATCCGCCTCGTGACCACGGTGGAAACGCCGTCGCCGAAGGTGTTGCGCGGTACGACCGCGCCAAAAGTCCAGGCCAAGGCGAAGAAGACCCGTCGCGCGAATCTCGGCAAGGGTTTTGCCGACACGCCGATCCACTTCGGTACCGAGCTGATGCCCGGCCACGAAGTGCCTGGGCCCGCAATCATCGAGGAAACCTT
>JALYJV010000342.1 GCA_030775105.1 Pseudomonadota bacterium
TGCACGAAGTGCCCATAGCGGAAATCCGGGCCGTAGCGATCGTTCGCCGCCGCGCTGCGACGGACGATCTGTGGGTCAATCGTCGGCAGCGGCAGCGTCCAGGTCCCCAGGGCCTTGATGTAGCGCAGGCCGTGACGAACCGCACCGATGCGCCGGTCCACCGGCCAGCCTTCTTCGCGCTTGCGCGCCTGGCTGACCTTGTACGACTCGGCCATGCGCGACATCGCGCCAACGGCGGAGTGCAATGTCCCGCCGGAAAACTGTCCTCCCGCACGCACGAATCCCTCGACACGCAACGGCACGCCGGCCGGCAACTGCTGCACCGTGTACCAGGCGCCGAGGTCATGCGGAATGCTGTCGAAGCCACAGCAGTTGACGATGCGTGCACCGCTCGCCCGCGCCTGATCGTGATAGCGCAACCACATGCGGTCGACGAATTCCGGCTCGCCGGTCAGATCGACGTAATCCGTGCCGGCCTTGGCGCAGGCCGCGACCAGCGGCTCGCCGTATTTCAGATAAGGGCCGACGGTGGTGATGACCACGCGCGTCGATTCGGCGAGGCGGCGCATCGAGTCGGCATCGTCAGTGTCAGCGATCACCAGCGGCAGATCCCGACAGGCCGGATTGGAATCAGTCAGGCGCGCGCGCAACAGCTTGAGCTTGTCCGGATTGCGCCCGGCCACTGCCCAGCGCAGCGTGCTGCCACCATGGCGAGCCAGGTATTCGGCCGTCAGCTGGCCGGTAAAGCCACTGGCACCAAAAACAATGATGTCGAACTCGCGTGTTTTGACCATGAACTGCACCACAATCTGTTTGGGGCGGCGATGATAACGCCTAAGGTTGAATCGCCTCGAACTGCGCCCTGAGCCACTCCACACGCTTGCGATTCTCTGCCAGATCGTAAAAGCCGAACCGGGCCGATGAACGCACGTGAATCACACGCTCTTCCTTGGCGAACCGCAGCTCAAGATCATCGACATATCTCATCGTCGGCGTCGTGAACTTCACATGGATGTAGTCGATGCGCGAGTTTTCGATTTCCGCCGTCGGCATCTCCCTGATCAGCTTGAGCAGCGCCAGGCGCGCGGCGTTCGGATCACCCGGATACGTGATCGGCGCAATGTAGTAGTCGGTGCCGGGCATCTGCGAAGTAACGCAACTTGGCGCATCGCACAGCGCGAGCGTTTCATCGAGCGGCTGCAGATCCGGCGTGCCGGCACAGGCGGACAAACCCGTCCCTGCACTAGCGATCAAAGCCGCGACGGCCCGTTTCCACATCCGTGACTCTCCCGTTTTCCAGTCTGACGATGCGCATCAACTTGTTGCTGCCGAGGTTGTAGATCCACTCCTCGCGAAACACCGGTGCGCCGCTGTTGCCGTAGCCGCGCAAGTCTGACCGGTAACGCCGATCGTGTCGCGGCTGGCTATGCAGAACATAGTCCGCAGTCTTGGTCAGCGGTTCGCCGCAGCGCTCAAGCAAGCGATACTTGCTGTCGCCGACGGTGATGTCTCCTGCGCCGCAATTCGAACGACCGCCCGGCGCGAAACCATAGCCTTCGGTGCTGATCCGGTCGATCCTGCCATTGCGGATACGCAACACCCGCAATAGCTGGCTGGACCCGAGGTTGTAAGTCCACTCCTCGGTCGGCGCGACGTAGCCGAGCACGGTGCCCCCCGGCGGCGCCCAGATATCGCGGAAGGCCGGCTCGCCGCAGATCGCCAGCAACTCCGCGCTGAGCATGCCCTCGCTGACCAGCTTGGAACCGCAGCGGATCGAGGCGCCGGCCTGCGCCGGTGCGGGCAGCAGCGCAAGCACCAAAAGCGCGACACCAAGAGCGGCAGAGACTTCATTTTTCAGGTGCTGGATTCGGAGGTTCATGAGGGCTGAACTATACGTCGGGCTCTGCCTGACGAAAGAGGGCTGCGTCACGGTGGCCTGCTACCCTATCGACTCCGGCCTTGGCCTGCGCTGAACCTGGCGCGGCCTGTGCGGTCTACCTGCATTCGTCCTGCACGCCTCTTCGACCCACTTCTTCGATGATTCTGACCCAAACCCGTGCACTGTCCGGGGCCGCCCTGGTCCTGATCTGCGCCCTGATTCCTGTCTTCTACAGCCCCGCGTCCCGTGCCGAACCGACGCGCAGCACCGAAGTGGAGGTCGAGCTGATTGCCGAAGCACGCAGTCTGCAGCCGGGTGAGAACTGGGTCGCCCTGCGCGTACTGCCGAATCCCGGCTGGCATGTGTACTGGCGCAATCCGGGCGATTCCGGCATTCCGACCAAGCTGGAGTGGACGCTGCCCAGCGGCGTCAGCGCCGGAGAGATCCATTGGCCGTACCCGCATGCAGAACGGCTGGGCGACCTGACCAACTATGGCTACAGCGGCGAAGTGCTGCACCTCGTGCCGGTCACGTTGGCAGCCGGCGCCAGCGGCGGATCGCTGACGCTGCAGGCCAAAGCTTCGTGGCTTGCGTGCAAAGACGTCTGCATTCCCGGCAAGGCCGAGCTGAGCCTGAGTCTGCCGGTGACGCTGCGCGCCGAAATCGATCCGGACTGGGCGCCGTCGTTCGCCAAGGCGCGCAGCGAACTGCCGAGGTCCGCGCTGGACTGGCCTGCCCAGTTTGCAGTCGCCGACAACAGCGTCAGCCTGAGCCTGCAAAGCAGCGAACTCGAAGGCGCAGAACAGATTGCTTTCTTTCCGTTCGCGAACGACCTGGTCAACCACGCAGCCACTCAGCGCCTGGCCGCGGATGGCAGCAGCCTGCGGCTGAGTCAGGCGCTGAGTCCCTACTATGTCGAGGCGCCGACGAGCGTAGACGGCGTCGTCGTCATCGAGCGCGGAGGCAAGACCCAGGCCTGGGAAATCTCCGCCAAGGTCGGTGAGGTCGAAACCGTTCCTGGCGGCGAAGAGCCGGCGCGCAACGCCCATGGCATCAGTGCCGGCATTGCCGCCGAACTGACCGATGTCGGTGATGCCACGAACGCAGCCCCGCCCGCCTTCGCGCTCGTCCTGCTGCTCGCCCTCGTCGGCGGCCTGATCCTCAACCTGATGCCCTGCGTGTTTCCGGTGCTGTCGCTCAAGGCGCTGGCGCTGGTACGTCACGCCGACACCGCAGAAGGCGCCGCCGAGCGCCGCCGCCAGACCTATGCGTACACACTTGGTGTCGTGCTGTCCTGCGTTGCGATTGCCGCCGCAATGCTCGGCCTGCGCAGTGCCGGCGAAGCCGTCGGCTGGGGTTTCCAGCTGCAATCACCGGCATTTGTCGCGCTGATGGCTTACGTCATCTTCGCGCTCGGCCTGTCGCTTTCCGGTGTCGTCGAGTTCGGGGTGGGCGCAATGAACCTGGGCAGCGGCCTGGCCCAGCGTCCGGGCCTGTCCGGCTCTTTCTTCACCGGCGTGCTCGCGGTCGTCGTTGCCAGTCCCTGCACGGCGCCGTTCATGGGCTCGGCGCTCGGTTATGCGATGACGCAGCCGGCGGCGGTGTCGCTGCTGGTGTTCGCAACCCTGGGCCTCGGGCTGGCGCTGCCGTTCCTGCTGCTCGGCTGGTTCCCGGCACTGGCACGCTGGCTGCCACGTCCCGGCGCGTGGATGGAACAGTTCAAGCAGTTCATGGCCTTCCCGCTGTACCTGACCGTGGTCTGGTTGCTGTGGGTGTTGAGCCGGCAAACCGATGCGCAGGCCGCGGCGCAGGTCATGCTCGGTCTCGTCGCGATCGCGTTTGCGCTATGGCTGTGGCATCGCAGCGGCTGGTTCGCCCGAGTGCTCAAGCTGACGGCGCTGGCGGCAGCCATTGCGCTGCTGTTCACGTTGTCCGCACGCCCGCAGACCGGCGTCAGCGCAGCGGACAACAGCTGGTCGACCGAGCGCGTCGCCGCGCTGCGCACCGAAGGGCGGACGATCTTCGTCGACTTCACCGCCGACTGGTGTCTGAGCTGCAAGGTCAACGAACGCACGACTTTGCACGGCGAGCGCGTCCAGAATGCCTTCTCAGCACGTAATGTTGTTTCACTGGTCGGCGACTGGACGCGATCTGATCCGCTGATCACCGCTGAGCTGGCGCGCTTCGGCCGCAACGGCGTGCCGTTGTATCTGGTTTATGTGAACGGTGGCGAGCCGAAAGTGCTGCCGCAACTGCTGACCCCTGAAATCGTCATCGACGCGCTCGATTGATACGCGTCACTGTCACCACACGGAGTTCCCCATGCGCCTGATTTCTGTCCTCAGCCTCGTCGCCACGCTGCTGACTGGCACCGCCCACGCCGCTGCAACGGTCGGCCAGGCTGCGCCTGCGTTCACCGCGAGCAACAGCAATGGCGGTACAACCTCGCTCGCCGACCTGAAAGGCAAGTTCGTCGTCCTCGAATGGACCAATGACGGCTGCCCGTTCGTGCAGAAGCACTACAGCGGCAACATGCAGGGCCTGCAGAAGGATGCCACCGACAAGGGCGCCGTCTGGCTCTCGGTGATTTCGTCGGCACCGGGCAAACAAGGCAATGTGGACGCCAAGGGCGCCAACGCGCTGAGCGCCAGCCGCAAAGCCCATCCGAGCCAGGTGCTGCTCGACCCGGCTGGCGACCTCGGTCAACTCTATGGTGCGAAGACCACACCGCACATGTTCATCATCAACCCCGAGGGCACGCTGATCTATGCCGGCGGCATCGACAGCATCGCCAGCGCAGATGCCGACGACATTCCCAAGGCAACGCCGTATGTCAGGCTTGGCCTGACGGAAGCGATGGCCGGAAAGGCGATCACGCACCCAGTCACCACGCCGTACGGCTGTTCGGTAAAATACTGATCAGACGTCGCCCGACAGAGGCGACTGCAAAAAGTTGTCTTGGGACGGCGCTGCACCTTTTTGGAGTGTTCAATGTTGGAATTCCGTATGAGCGTCGGACGCGCCATCGGCGCGGTCCTCGCGACGCTTGCGGCTGCGTGTTCTTTGCCCGCGGCCGCGTTGTCCTTCCTGCCCTGGGAAAACACCCGGATCAGCTACCAGGCCTTCGAGTTTGGCGGCATCACGCGCAACATCGCGATCATCGCGCCGGCGAATCCACAGCGGAATGCACCGGCCGTCGTCGTGCTGCATTTCAATCTGGGCACCGGACCGTCAATGTCGAACCTGACTGAAGTCGGGCGGCTTGCGCGCGACTACGGCGCCTACGTGATCCTGCCGGAAGCAGCTGACCAGACCTGGGCACACGTCCCCGGCGGCACCGATACCACCGACGACGTCGGCTTCCTGTCCGCGCTGATCACCGACTATGTCGGCCGCTACAGCATCGATGCGAAGCGCGTCTACATGACCGGCTATTCGCAGGGCGGCAACATGAGCCTGCGCTTCGCCTGCGAGCATCCGGAACAGGTCGCGGCGATTGCGCCGGTTGCGGCGACCATGCGCAACTCGCTGGCCCGCGAATGCACGACGACGGTATCGACGCCGGTCGTGTTCTTCAACGGCACCGCAGACAAGCAGGTGCCTTACGGTCCCGGCATTCCGGCGTTGATCCGCGACCTCACGCTGGTGGGCAGCTTGGGCGCACAGGATGCCGCCAAGTTCTGGGCAGAAAAGAACGGCTGCACCGGCAACGCGATCCGCACGGATCTGCCGACACCGATCAATGACGGCACCGAACTGTACGTCGACAACTACGAGGCCTGCCCGGAGAACACCGGCGTGACGGCGTACACGATCGTCGAGGGCGGACATACCTGGCCTGGTGCACTCGATTTCGTCCCGGTCGCCGGCATCACCTCGCAGAATCTCCACGCGAACGACGCCATGTGGCAGTTCTTCGAGAGGTTCACCCGATGAACACGCATCACAAGACGCTCTCCCGCATGAACAGCACCATGACACTGCGCCTGCGCAGCCTTGTCGCCCTGACCGCCGCCGCGCTGCTCAGCGTTGCCTGCAGCGGCAGCGACTCCCTCGATGGTGGCAACGGCGGCGGCGGGAGTCAGGACATCGGCGCCGTCAACGTCTACAGCATCGACGATCAGCAGCGCCCCACCGTCGCCAGCAATCGCGATGGCAAGGCGGTGATCGTCTGGGAAAGCATGGGCCAGGACGGCAATCATCTCGGACTGTTCGCGCGCCGCGTCGAGAACGGCGTGCCGCTTGGCGATGAGTTCCAGGTCAACACCTACACCGACAGCCGCCAGAGTTTCCCGACCGCGGCGATGGACGCTGCAGGCAACTTCGTCGTCGCCTGGCGCAGTTCGCGGCAAGGCAGCCCCGGCGGCACGATCTACGCGCAGCGTTTTGCCGCAGACGGCAGCCGCATCGGTGGCGAGTTCCTCGTTGGCCCGGACAACTCCACCCGCGACTCGCAGTCCGAACCGCAGATGGCAATGGATGCCAGTGGTCAGTTCATGATTGCCTGGAGCAACCGCGAACTGGGCGCGCTCGCCGAGCAGCTCGGTCAGAATCAGCTTGAGGAACGCTGGCTGGAAATCCGCAGCTACAACGCGGATGGTACGCCGCGCATCGCGCCGACCCGCACGACGAACAATACGGATGACCAGTTCCCGCGCGCGCCGCGCATCGGCATGGACGCCAGCGGCAACATCGTTCTGGTCTGGGCCAGTGCCGGTGCCGGCACCAACATGCGTGCGCAGCACTTCAATCTGGATGGCAATGCTCTTTCGCCTGCGTACACGGTGAATACCGTTTCCGCTGCCGTGGGTGTCGACCTCGCCACCGTCGCGGTCGCGCCGGACGGCAGCTTTGCGGTTGCCTGGGAAGGCTATACCTTCGGCTACACACCGGTCGGCATCATCGTGCGGCGCTACTCCGGCCCGCAGGCGCCGCTGGGCGACGAGCATGTCGTGTCATCGCCGGCCAATGGTCTGGTCGAGCGCAATTCGATTGCGCTCAGCGCCAATGGCGATCTGATCGTCGCCGCGCACGCCAATGATCGCGTATACCTCGCAGTCGAACGCGCCGATGGCAGTGTCAGCGGCACCGTCAACGTCAGCGGTGGCCCGTTCTCTGCACTGTTCCCCAGCGTGGCTATTTCAGATGACGATCGGGTGCTCGTCGCCTGGCAGAACCTCGGACAGGACGGCGATGGCCGCGGCATTCGCGCACGGACGATGGCGATTCCGTAGGCATCGGGAATATGATCAATGGCCGGAGCGCGATGCGCTCCGGCCATTTTTTATGCGCACCGATTGCGTCCCCGACAACGACCGCAAGGACGGGGATAATGCCAGTATGCTGACCAGTGTTCGCAAAACTTTCCGCGCGGCACCGCTGACCTCCGCGCGCAGCCGCCCGGCTCACCGACGACATTCGAAACCATGATCCGACTGGCATTGCACGGTGGCGCTGGCGATCTCGCCGCCGATCAGACTGATACCCGCGAACAGCGCGCGGCTCTGCGCCGCATTGCCGAGCAAGGACGGCGCATGTTGCAGGACGGCGTGAGCAGCATCGAAACTGTCGAGCGCATGGTCGTCGAACTCGAGGACTGCCCGCTGTTCAACGCCGGCATCGGCGCCGTGCTCAACAACCAGGGACAGCCCGAACTCGATGCGGCAATCATGTCCGGCATCGACCGCGCATCTGGCGCTGTTGCCGGTGTGAGCCGCGCACGCAGCCCAGTGAAGCTCGCCCGTGCAGTCATGGAACGGACGCCGCATGTGTTCTTCATGGGCGGCGGCGCGGATGATCTGAATCGCGAGCTTGGCCTGCTGGATGTACCGCCGGAAACCTTCATCACGCAGGCACGCGTCGAGCAGCTGCGCATGGCGCGCGAGCACGGCGTCATCGTGCTGGATCACGACACTTCATTCGGCACTGTCGGCGCGGTTGCGCGCGATGCGCACGGCCACCTCGCCGCAGCGACCAGCACCGGCGGGTTGACGAACAAACATCCGGGTCGCATCGGCGATACACCGCTGGTCGGTATCGGCACCTTCGCCGATGACCGCAGCGTCGCACTGTCCTGTACCGGTACGGGTGAAGCCTTCATCCGTGCCGGCTTCGGCCTCGAGGTGCATGCACGCCTGAGCTATTGCGGCTGGGATCTGCAGCGTGCCTGCGCCGAGGCCCTCGCTGATGTACAAACCTACGGCGGGCGTGGCGGCTGCATCGCGATCGACCACGAGGGCAACATTAGTCTGCCGTTCACCTCGACCGCGATGTTCCGCGCATGGATGGGCATGGATGGCAACGTCTATGTCGGCGTTGGCGCCGAAGATGCTCAGGTCAGCGCGTAGTGGCTCTGTTGCTCGGCAAATCCTTTCAGCACCAGAGGCTCGCATGGCCTGACCGGCGTATCGCCTGCCAGCTCCAGGGTTCGCGCGTCCATCAGGATTTCGCCATTGGCGGCCTGTTCGCACAGGCGACACGCCAGATTCACTGATGAGCCGACTGCGGTGTATTCCAGCCGTGATGACGAACCGATCACACCCACCGTGACGGTTCCCGTGGCAATGCCCAGACCGATGCCGAGCGGGTATCCGGGACGGCTCCAGCGTGAGACCAGCTCGTTGCCCACCGTGCGTATTCGCACTGCCAATTCGACACTGCGCCTGGCATGGTACGGCACCGACAGCGGCGCACCGACCAGCATCAGGATGCCGTCACCGGCAAAGTCCTTGATCGTCGCGCCCACCGTCGCAACCTCCCCGCCGACGGCTTCGTAGTATTCGTTCAGGACCGCGAGCACCTGGCTCGACGGATGCGCGGCGGCATATGCCGTGAAGCCACGCAGATCGCAGACGACTACACTGATCTCGCGTTGGTTTTCGCGCATGGCCTGATCGAGACCGCGCTCGGACACCAGACGTGCGACCTGCGGCGACAGAAAGCGCGACATGAATTGTCCGCGTTGACCTTGCAGCACATGGTAGTGCACCGCACCGATCAGGAAGATCACTTCGCCGATCACGACTGACAGAGCGGAAGCCTTCAGCGGCAATACGAACCCGGCAACAAGGAACGGCGTGGCGATCGCCATCGCGATCACGCGGGTCGCTTCACCGCGGTCCGGTCGCCGATTGAGCATCAGCAGGATGCCGGCCAGACCGCAGATCATCGCGAACAGGATCGGTCCCATGAACAGCCAGAATCCCGTGGACAACAGGAGCTCGGGATGATCGGCTGCACGAATGAACTCGCTGTTGCGAACCTCGGGCCAGCCCATCGACAGCACGCCGTAAACCACTGCGCTGACCTGCCCCGCACGCAACGCGCGATCGCCACCGCGAGTATTCAGCTCCGGCGCCGCCGGCACCGTGCGGCGCACACGCAGGATCCATTCGAGGATGCAGATCATCGAGACGGTTTCAGGAATTGCGAGCCATCCGATATACGGCAGCACCTGCGGAAACTGCTGGATGACGACAACGTTGGCGTAGATCGACATGCCCATGAACGCGAAGCCGGCACCCAGCGCCCGCGACGACGGCGTATGGCGGTCCGCCGAAACAAACGCAATCGCCAGCCCGAGCGCGAGCAGCGATACCAGAATGTGTGCCGTCAGATCCACGCCCGTGCTCACGCCGCCTTGGATTCCTGGGTGGCCGCGTTGTCCTCGGTGAGGCCCGGATCCTGCTCGAACAACTGCTCCAGATCGCGCGCGGCGTCCTGCGCGGACTGCATGATCAGGCTCTGGTCGTTGGCCAAGGCCTGCTGCCGCTGCAGCAGCGCCTCATCATGCTCGCGGAACGTATCCACCGTGCGCCGCGCGAGCTGTTCGTCATGACCCAACGCAACCAGAATCCCGCGCGACATTTCCAGAGACGAGTGAAAACTGCGACGCGTCACATCGGTGATCCCCATGTCCATCAATCGCAGCGCATGCTGACGATTGACCGCGATCGCGAATATCCGCACATGGGGAAAATGTTGGCGCACAACGCGCGCAACATGCAGAGAGGCCTCCATGTCCGGAATCGAGAGGATGAACAGCTTCGCCTTGTCGACATGTGCCGCATGCAGCAGGTCGACCCGACTGGCATCTCCGTAGTAGATCTTGCTGCCGAAGCGGCGTACGAAATCGACCTGCTCGGAGTCCTTGTCGAGCACCGTAAACGGCACGCGCTTGACGCGCAGCAGTCGGCCGATGATCTGGCCGACCGGGCCGAAGCCGGCGATGACAACCCCGCCTTCAGGCGCATCGATGGTGTCGTAGGGCGCCGGCGTACGCGCACGGGTGAAGCGCGCCTGCAATGAATACATGGCCGGCGTCGCAATCATCGACAGCGTCACGACAACGACCAGTCGCGCCGACAGCTCCGCCGTCATGACTCCGGCTGTGACGGCTGCCCCAAACAGCACGAAGGCGAACTCGCCGCCCTGCGGCAGAGCGCTGGCATAGGCGCGCGCGTCGGCCGCCTGCAGCCGGGCCAGCCGGCCAAGACCGTAGAGCACCGCCGTCTTGATCAACAGAAGTACCAACGCCATCCCCAGCAGGATGTGCGGCTCTGCGATGAGTTGCTGTATGTCTGCCGACATACCGACAGAGATGAAGAACAGGCCAAGCAGCAGTCCCTTGAACGGTTCGATATCGGCCTGCAGTTCGTGACGATACTCGGACTCCGACAGCAACACGCCGGCCAGGAAGGCGCCGAGCGACATCGACAGGCCTACAGCGTCCATCGCGAGCGCCGTTCCGATCACAATCAGCAGTGAAGCCGCGGTAAACAGCTCCGGTGTTTTCGCTGCGGCAACCGCGCGCATCAGCGGCCGTACAACGTAGCTGCCACCGAAGATGACGATGGCGAACATGCCGAGAATCTTCACCGCTTCAACCCAGTGCGGTGCACCGCCGCCCGCCGCAGCTTCTCCGCGTGCGAGCAAGGGCACAAGCGCAAGCAGCGGGATGACTGCGAGATCCTGGAACAGCAGCGTGGAGAAAGCAGCCCGACCGTGATGCGTGTTCAGCGTTTTGCGCTCGGCCAGCATCTGCAGCACAAATGCGGTGGACGACATTGCGAGGCCGAAGCCGACAATCATCGCTGCCTGCCAGTTCACCTCGAGGAGCAGTGTCGCGATCATCAGCAGCGCGCCACTGAGCAGAACCTGCGCGGCACCCAGTCCAAACACCATGTGGCGCAGCGTCCACAGACGACTCGGCTGCAGTTCAAGACCAATGATGAACATCAGCAGCACGACGCCGAACTCGGCAAAGTGCATCACCGCTTCGACTTCGCTGATCAAGCCGAGACCCGAAGGGCCAATCACGATGCCAGCGGCGAGATAGCCGAGGACGGCGCCCATTTTCAGCCGCTGGAACAGCGGAACGAACAAGACTGCCGCTGCCAGAAACAGCGCGACGGCGGTCAGCACGGCAGAATCCCGGTAAAGGCATTCATCGAGAAAAATCCATTAATACAGAGTCTTATACGGTATATGTGATAAATCTGTTGAAGATGTTTGCCCATTACAAGACAATCACCGCGTTTCAAAACATAAACAGTTATTTGAACTTGCGGCGGTTGTTCACACTATGGACGAACACAGCAAGTCCGAGCGCATCTTACAACTGGTGCAGAAGCACGGAGTCCTGCGACCAAAGGACCTCGTGCCTTTCGGCATCCAGGCGGAGTATCTGCGCCGGCTTTGTGATCGAGGACTGCTGAAGAAACTCGGCCGCGGCAGCTATGTCGCGGCGGGTTCGCGCCTGTCATCCGATCTGTCGCTCGCCATCGTTGCACGTGCTGTTCCCAACGGAGTGATCTGCCTGGAGTCCGCGCTGGCATTTCATGGCCTTGCGTCGGCCGACATGGATGAGGTCAGCGTTGCAATCGAGCGCCGCGCCGCCAAGCCTCGCGTCGACTTCCCCGAAATCCGCGTTGCGCGTCTCGGCGGTGATGCATTTACCGAAGGAATCGAAACCCATGTGATCAATCACGTCAAGGTCGATATCTACAGCCTCGAGAAAACCCTGGCCGATCTGTTCAAGTTCCGCAACAAGATTGGCCCGCATATCGCTGTCGATGCGCTGCGCTCGGCGCTCGGCGAGCGCGACGTCAACATGCGCAAGCTCTGGCACTACGCGCGCGCCTGCCGCGTCGAACGCGTCATGAAGCCCTATGTCGATGCCCTGTTGCCGTCTTAGCGGCGGAACAGCCCGGATCCTGTTCTCGCTGTTGCTCACGCCGCCAGCCCTGGGGCGGGCACAGGACGCGGAGGCCCCTTCGGCGCCTGTGTCCGCCAGCGCCAAGGAATCTGTGCGCAGCGAAGCCCGCCTGGAGATGACTGATCCGAGCCAGGGCAGCGTTTTCGACAACCTGCGCCGCACGACCGACACCTTCACGCTGGTCAGCGAAACCCGCGGCCTGTCGTTCCATCGCCCGCTGTACCTGATGCCGATCACCTGGTCGCCGCAGTACAGCAGCGAGAACAGCGAAGTCGTGTTCCAGATCAGCCTCAAGCAGCGCCTGTTCAACCGCAACTTCTTTTTTGCATACAACCAGAAGTCGTTCTGGCAGTTGTACGACGGCAACAATTCGCGGCCATTCCGCGAAACCAATTACAGCCCAGAGTTTTTCTACCGCTGGAAGCCGGAATCTGCATCCGCACCGGGACTCGGCTTCGACGCTGGCTTCGACCACGAATCCAATGGCAAGGAATTGCCGGCCTCGCGCAGCTGGAACCGCATCGTCGGCGCGGTCTACCACGAAAGTCCGACCCAGCTCGTTCACCTCAAACTCTGGTATCGGATTCCGGAGGACAAGAATCGCGCCGAAGATGATCCCAAGCGCGACGACAACCCGGATATCTACAAATACTACGGCTATGGCGAACTCAGGCTGCAGCAGATGCTGTTCGGCGACTCGCGCCACCTCGCCTCGTTGATGCTGCGCGGCAATCCGGCCACCGGCAAAGGCGCGGTGGAGCTGATTTACAGCGCGCCGTTCGCCGACTACGCGTACTGGAACCTGTACGTCTGGCATGGCTATGGCGAGAGTCTGGCCGACTACAACGACAGCACGACGCGGGCAGGGATCGGCTTCATGCTGGCTCGGTAGCCAGGCGCCTGGACTAGTTGCGGTAGTCGGCCGCCGCTTCGCGGAAACGAAATAGGGCGCCAAAGGCGCCCTATTTCACATCCAGTACTTCATTTTCGGCGAAGCTTTACGCTGCCACCTCGGCGGTTTCGACGGCGGCAACATTAGCCGGACGGTCGACCAGTTCGACGTAGGCCATTGGAGCATCGTCACCAGCACGGTATCCGCAGCGCAGGATACGCAGATAGCCGCCCGGACGGGTCTTGTAACGCGGACCAAGGTCGTTGAACAGCTTCTGCACCGCATCACGATCGCGCAGGCGCGAGAACGCGAGACGGCGGTTCGCGACCGAGTCATCCTTGGCGCGAGTGATCAGCGGCTCGGCCATGCGGCGCAGTTCCTTGGCCTTGGGCAGAGTGGTCTTGATCAGCTCATGCTTGAACAGAGCGATCGTGATCGCCTGCATGGTCTGCTTGCGGTGGGCGCTGGTACGGCCGAACGTACGGCCTGACATTTTATGACGCATGACTTAGCTTTCCTGATGATTCGCTTTGACGCTGTTTAGACCGAGACCTTGGGCGAAGACCAGTTCTCAAGCTTCATTCCAAGCTCGAGCTCATGGGTCTTGAGCGATTCCTTGATTTCGTTGAGCGACTTCTTGCCGAGATTCGGGGTCTTCATCAACTCCATCTCCGTGCGCTGCACGAGATCGCCGATGTAGTAAATGTTCTCTGCCTTGAGGCAGTTGGCCGAACGCACCGTGAGTTCCAGATCGTCGATCGGGCGGAACAGGATCGGTGAGAGCTCCTTCTTGCCCGGGATGGCGGCGGACTGAGCGGTTTCAGCTTCAAGATCGACGAAGACCGACAGCTGGTCACGCAGGATGCGCGCGGACAGGCGGACGGCCTCGGCAGCATCAACGCTACCGTTCGTGTCGACATCGAGAATCAGCTTGTCAAGGTCGGTGCGCTGCGCAACGCGCGCGCGCTCGACGCTGTAGCTGACGCGGCGAACCGGGCTGTACGAAGCGTCGAGCTTCAGCACGCCGATTCCTCGACCGTCTTCTTCACGGGCAGCGCCGACCGCCGGCACGTAGCCACGGCCGCGCGTGACCTTGAGGGTCATGTTCAGCTTGCCGCCGGTGAGGTGCGCGAGGACGAGGTCCGGATTGACGATTTCAACGTCGTGATCCAGCGCGATGTCCCCGGCGGTGACCACGCCCTGGCCCGACTTCTCGAGGCGCAGCGTGGCTTCTTCGCGGGCGTTCAGGCGCACCGCAATGTTCTTGATGTTGAGCAGGATATCGAGAACGTCTTCCTGCACGCCTTCGATCGCGCTGTACTCGTGCACCACGCCTTCGATCTGGACTTCGGTGATCGCGGCGCCAGGGATCGATGACAGCAGAATGCGGCGCAGCGCATTGCCCAGCGTGTGGCCGAAACCACGTTCCATCGGCTCCAGCGTGACGACGGAGTGATTCGGCGAGAGTGCTTCCACCTCGATCTGACGCGGCTTGAGCAGGTCGGCTACTACATTCTGCATGG
>JALYJV010000343.1 GCA_030775105.1 Pseudomonadota bacterium
GGCATGCGCCGCGCGAAGCGACCGGCGGATTTCAGGGCCGCGGTCGCCGATCCGGTGATCAATGCGCTGATGACGCTGCAGGCCGGTCGTCTGCGCCGGCATACCGATGCGCAGAAACTGGAGCGCGTCGCGCTGTTCGACACCTGGATCAAGGGCGCGCCGGAGCAGATCAGCGAGATCAACCGCAACCGCGTGCTGTCCGATCCGGATGCGCTCGCGTCGCTGCATCTGCGTGTCTGGACCGATGACAGCGCCGATCCGCAGTGGCGCCAGTAGTCACTGCTTCGCGTTGTCGCGCGTTGTCATAAATCCACAACGCCGGCGTCATCATCCGTTTACAGCCGAGTCATAGAGTGCGCAGCATCCGAACAGGAGCTACGCATGTCCACACGCATCGATGGTGATCTGCCGCAGCAGCGTCCGCGCCTCGAAGTGCGCTTCGCGACGACGCCGGAGCAGATCCTCGCAACACAGAAGCTGCGCTATCGCATCTTTGCCGAAGAACTCGGCGCGCAGATCGACGGCGGCGCAGACGGGATCGATCACGACGAGTTCGACCGCCACTGCCGGCACCTGATGGTGGTCGAAGCCGACAGCGAACGCATCGTCGCCTGCACCCGCATCCTCACCGACGACAGCGCGCCCTCGGCCGGCGGCTTCTATTCGTCGGGTGAGTTCGATCTGGCAATGCTCGACTCGCTGCCGGGTCGGGTGATGGAAATCGGCCGCACCTGCGTCGACGCCGAGTACCGCAACGGCGCGGTGATCGCGACGCTGTGGCAGGGCATCGCCGCCTTCATCATCAACGAGGGCTACGACTACCTGTTCGGCTGCGCCAGCATCGGCCTCGAGGACGGCGGCGCCAGCGCACACGCCATCCTCGAACAGATCCGCAGCAAGTATCTCGCCCCGGAATCGCAGCGCGTGCGGCCTTTCATCCGGCTGCCTGCTGCCGACAATCGCCCTGGCGAAAAGCCGCGCATGCCGCCGCTGCTCAAGGCCTATCTCAGCCTCGGCGCCAAGGCCTGCGGCGATGCCTACTGGGATCGCGACTTCAACTGCGCCGACGTCTTCATGCTGCTCAACGTCACCGACCTGCACCCGCGCTACGCCCGTCACTTCCTCGGCCGCCAGAGCGAAGCCACCACTGGCGCTGCGCTGCAGGCCTGAAACCGGGTTCCCCGATGCTGGTCGGCCTCCGCACCCTCGTCCGCAGCGCACGCCTGCTGGTTCACATCGTCACCGGCATCCTGGTATCCACTGCGGTCAATCTGGATTTCACTGGCCGCTTGCGTCCCGAGCCGATTGCACGCTTCTGGTCACGCCGCCTGCTGCGCATCCTCAACATCGAGTTGATCGTGCATGGCCAGCGTGCGCGCGGCGCGACGGTCACGGCGGCAAATCACGTGTCCTGGCTCGACATCCCGGTGATCTCGACCGGCGACCAGTGCCAGTTCATCGCCAAGTCGGAGATCCGCCATTGGCCGGTGGCCGGCTCGCTGGCCAGGGCCGCCGGCACGTTCTACCTGCGTCGAGGCAAAGGCGGCGCCAAGCCGCTGATCGAAGCATTGGTGCCGCACCTGTCCAATGGCGGCTCGGTCGTGCTGTTTCCCGAAGGCACGACGACCGACGGACAACAGGTTCTGCCGTTCCATGCCCGCCTGTTCAGCGCCGCGCTGGATGCCAATGCGCAGATCCAGCCGCTCGCCCTGCGCTACGGTCCTGCGCGGGATGGCCGCCTCGTCGCGCCCTTCATCGGCAACGACGATCTGGTCCGCCACATCCTGCGCCTGCTGCGCGAACCCGCTCTGCGCGTCGACATGCACTACTGCACACCGTTTGCAGCCAGCGGGCTGGACCGTGCAGCCGTCGCGCTGCGCGCCGAGCAGGCGGTGCGCCAGACTCTGGGGTTGGCCGTTGCCTCCCGTCCCTTGGTCGGCGCCGTACCGAACTGTAGCCCGGCCCTCGCCGCGTGATAAGTTCGTTCGCTGACAACACAGCGAGGCTGGGCGATGTGGCAGCAAATCCTGACTGCGGGCGGAATCCTGATCACGGCAAGCATGGCGGCTGCGGCGGCTGAACCCAGCGCCTGCGCGGCCATCGTCGATGCGACGGCCCGCCTGGCCTGCTACGACCGCCACAACGCGCCGCAGGCGAAACCCGAGGCAGTCGAACCGGCCGCCGAACCGCCGGGGCCGGGCGCCACACCGGCACCGCCAGTCGTCGAATCGGAGCGCTTTGGCGCCGAGAGCCTGCCCACCAAGGCCGGCGATCCCGAGGTGCCGGACGCCATAGAAAGCCGTATCAGCGGGCCATTCAAGGGCTGGAGCAAGGACACCGAGTTCCAGCTCGACAACGGCCAGGTCTGGCGCTGCGTCAACTGCCGCGACATGTATCACCACATCGAAAGCCCTGCGGTCACAGTCAAGCGCGGTTTCATGGGCAACTATTGGCTCAAAGTCGAAGGCCTGAACACCCGGGCCAGCGTCAAGCGGATCAAGTAGTCCTGCGGGGCTCCACCCCGCCCGCCTCCGCTACAATATCGGCATGAGCGATACCCCCCAGCAGCAACCGCCTGCCGCACCGCGCCGCATCGTCCAGGGCGAGAAGCTGCGTGGCGCCGACAAGATGGCGCGCATCCCGATCAAGATCGAGCCGACGATCACGCCGATGCGCAAGCCGGAATGGATCCGCGCGAAGACGCAGGGCACACCGGAAGTCGCGCGCATCAAGGAAGCGCTGCGCGCGAACAAACTGCACACGGTCTGCGAAGAAGCCAATTGTCCGAACCTCGGCGAGTGCTTCGGCAAAGGCACCGCGACCTTCATGATCATGGGCGCGATCTGCACGCGCCGCTGCCCGTTCTGCGACGTCGGCCACGGCCGCCCGAATCCGCTGGATCTGGAAGAGCCGGTCAACCTCGCGCGCACGATCCGCGACATGCGTCTGCGCTATGTCGTCATCACATCGGTCGATCGCGATGATCTGCTCGATGGCGGCGCCGAGCATTTCGCCAACTGCATCCGCGAGTCGCGCGCGCTGTCGCCATCGCTGACGATCGAAGTGCTGGTGCCGGATTTTCGTGGTCGCATGGACCCGGCGCTGACGATCTTCAAGGACACGCCGCCCGACGTCTTCAACCACAACCTCGAAACGGTGCCGCGCCTGTACAAGCTCGCGCGCCCGGGCTCGGACTACGACTGGAGCCTCGACCTGCTCGAACGCTTCAAGGGCCTGCATCCCGAAGTGCCGACGAAGTCGGGCCTGATGCTCGGCCTCGGCGAAGAGATCGAAGAGATCGAAAAGGTCATGCGCGACCTGCGCGCGCACAAGGTTGACATGCTCACGCTCGGCCAGTATCTGCAGCCGTCGAAACATCACCTGCCGGTTGCACGCTACGTGCACCCCGACGAGTTCGAGCGCCTGCGTGTAATCGGCGAACAGATGGGCTTCTCGCATGTGGCGAGCGGCCCGATGGTGCGTTCGAGCTATCACGCCGACCAGCAGGCGCACGGCGTACTGCAGCACGGCTGATGAGCGGCGGGCCCCTACCCGCTGACATTTATCTGCAGGTCGTTGCCAGCGCACCGCTGGTTGCCATCGACCTGATCGTGCGTGATGCCGAAGGCCGCGTTCTCGTCGGCCTGCGTCGCAACGAACCCGCACGCGACACCTGGTTCGTCCCCGGCGGCGCGGTCCGCAAGAACGAAACCCTCGACGCCGCATTCGCGCGCATCACCGCCGCCGAACTCGGCCGTTCCAGCGCACGGCGCGATGCGCGCCTGCTTGGCGTGTATGAGCACTTCTATGCGCGCAATTTCATGCTCGCACCGGGCATCAGTACGCACTACGTTGTGCTGGCGCATGAGTTAGCGCCTGACTTACCTGCGACGCTGCCGCAGGAGCAGCACGGTGATTACCGCTGGATGACGCCGTTTGAACTGCGTGAACATCCGCAGGTGCATGAGAATACGCGAGCGTATTTTCGCGCAGCGTGAGCTGCTGTTGCGGTCTCTCGATACACCGCGCTATGCGCGGCACTCGAGACGAACGGAGAGTTGTTGTAGCGGAAACAAAAAGCCCGTTCGTCTCTCGATACACCGTGCGCTTGCGCACGGTGTATCGAGAGACCGACACAGACCTAGCGGCTAGCCATTCCCAGCGCCGCTACGATCTTCCCGTGCACGCCGCCGAAATCGCCATTGGTCATCACCAGCACGCGATCACCGGACTGCGCTTCGGCAACGATGCCGGAAACCAGCGCATCCAGTTCGGCATGCACGCGCAGGCGTGAGCCGACATCGCTGAGTGCGGCGGCTGCATCCCACTTCAGGTCAGGACGAGCGTAGACAAAACACAGGTCGGCGTCGCGCAGGCTGTCGGCCAGTTCGTGCGCGTGCGTGCCGAGGCGCATCGTGTTGGAGCGTGGTTCGAGCACGGCAAGGACGCGACCACGGCCAGCGCCACGCAAGGCTTCGACCGTTGCGGCAATCGCCGTCGGGTGATGGGCGAAGTCATCGAACACGGTGACCCCGCGCGCTTCGCCGACACGTTCAAGACGACGGCGCACGTTGCGAAACTGCGCGAGGCCTTCGATCAACATCGGGACCGGCGCACCCGCGTGGGCGGCGGCCGCCATCGCCGCGAGCACGTTCGAGCGATTGTGCGCGCCGGCCAGCGGTGAGACCACGCGCCCATAGTTCTTTCCGTTCACCGTCAGCTCGAATCCGCCTTCGACCGCCTGGGCCTGCCAGCCTTCGGCATGGTCGAAGCGCACGACCTCGCTCCAGCAGCCCTGCTGCAGCACGCGGGAAAGATTGGCGTCCTGGCCGTTGACGACGAGCTGGCCGCTGCGCGGCACGGTGCGGATCAGGTGATGGAACTGGCGTTCGATGCTGGCCAGATCCGGAAAGATATCGGCGTGGTCGTACTCGAGATTGTTGAGCACGGCGGTGCGCGGGCGGTAGTGCACGAACTTCGAACGCTTGTCGAAGAACGCCGTGTCGTATTCGTCGGCTTCGATGACGAAGTACTTCGACTTGCCGAGCCGCGCGGAGATGCCAAAGTTCTGCGGCACGCCGCCGACCAGAAATCCCGGCTCCATACCGGAGTGTTCGAGCAGCCAGGCCAGAATCGCACTGGTCGTGGTCTTGCCATGTGTACCAGCAACGGCGAGCACGTGACGATCACGCAGCACGTTCTCGGCGAGCCATTGCGGGCCCGAGGTATAGGGCAAACCGGCGTCAAGCACGTATTCCATCGCCGGATTGCCGCGACTGACCACATTGCCGACAACAACCATGTCCGGCTGCGGCTGCAGATGCGCGGGATCGTAGCCGCTCATCACGGTGATGCCGAGCTGCTCGAGCTGGGTCGACATCGGCGGCCAGGCATTGGCATCCGACCCGGTGACGGTGTGGCCGGCTTCGCGCGCGATCGCAGCGATACCCGCCATGAAGGTGCCGCAGATACCCAGGACGTGAATGTGCATCGACTTACGCGACGCCAAACAGCGAGCCGGCAATCGCTCCGGCGAATGCGACAAAGAACAGCACGACGAACGCCGCAATGAGCGCAATTATCAACCCAAGCCACAGGCTGACATTGCCAGCGTGGCGATAGATGTGCGCCGTCACTGCGAAATTCCAGAAGTTGAGCAGGTTCATGAGGAACACGGCGCTCTGCGGCAGCAGCGGTTGCAGCGCCTCCGGGTCGTTGAGCAGCTCGGGATTCCCGGCAATCTGCTGCAGGCCCGGAACCAGCTGCACGAACAGCGGGATCAATGCGGCCGTCAGCACGCCGGTGGTTGCCAGCAGCGCGTTGAAAGTCTGATTGAAGCGCTCGGGCACATGCCGCGCACGCAGCACTGTACGGGTCACCAGCGCCGTGCCGCCGATCATTGCCGCCGCCATCGCAATGGCGCTGGCCAGCGGCAGGATCTGGGAAAAGACCAGCAGATTGGCCAGGCCGGCAAAGCCGACCAGCGGCAGGGTCAGGCGCGGATCGAACGGAAAGTCCTGCGGCCCGGCGCGAAAGCCGAGCAGGCGGATGGTCACAGCGATGATTTGCGCGAGCATGGGCGCGATCGGGTTCATAAGCCGGGGGTGAGGCGGTATTCTAGTCGACATGAAATGCCGGAATTGGCCGAGGTCGGCCCATGATCGGCACCAGAACAACAAGAACGCGGCCCCCTATGCCCTATACCCTGATCAACACCCCCGACGCGCTCGCTGCGGCAGCCGAGCGGTGGGTCCGCAGCGAATTTCTCGCGGTAGACACCGAGTTCATCCGCGTCGACACCTATTACCCGCAACTGTGCCTGGTCCAGATCCGCGACCAGCAGGAATCCTCGCTGGTCGACACGATTGCGCTGAACGACCTTACGCCGCTGCTCGATGCGCTCTACACGCCGGGGGTCATCAAGCTGTTCCATGCCGCGGGTCAGGACCTCGAAATCCTCGTGCGCCTGCGCGGGCGCTGCCCACAACCCCTGTTCGATGCGCAGATCGCGGCAACCCTGCTCGGTATCGGCGACCAGATCGGCTACGCCGGCCTGATCGACAAGCGTCTCGGCATTACCCTGGACAAGAGCCTGTCGCGCACCAACTGGGCGCGGCGACCCTTGACCGGCCCGGAAATGGACTACGCCGCAGCCGATGTCGAGTACCTCGCGCAGATCTATCCGGAACTGCAGGCAATGCTGGTCGAACGCGGCCGCCTGGCCTGGATGGCCGAAGACTGCGCGCGCCTGTGCGAGTCGGATCAGTACGTCACTTTGCCGCACGACGCCTGGCAACGTCTGCGCATCCTGTCGCGCCTGAATGCACGCGAGCAGACCGTGGCCGCCGCCCTCGCCGCGTGGCGCGAAACCGAGGCGCAGGAGCGCGATCGTCCGCGCAAGTGGATCCTTGATGACGAGCCGCTGTACCGCCTCGCCCAGCGCCGGCCGGGCACCGAGGCCGAACTGTCCGCGCTGAATGTGCTGCCGCCGAAAACTCTCGCAAGGCATACCACCGCCTTGCTTGCCTGCATCGCCGCAGCGCTGGAGCAGCCGGAACGGCGTCTCGTTGTGGACGATGAACTCGACGCCAGCGCCAAGGTGCGGCTGAAAGCCTTGCAGGCCGTGGTCCAGGATCGGGCGCAAGCCCTGGATCTGCCGGTCGGCTATCTCGCGCCACGGGCTGACCTCATTCGACTGCTGCGGCTGGGCGCCCAGGCGAACGCGAACGTGCTGCGGGGTTGGCGGCGCGAGGTCTGCGGAGAGGCATTACTGGCGGCGCTCTGACGGGTAGCGCCCACGAAAAAGCCCCGCCGAAGCGGGGCTTTCTGATTTCAGCCGGAAACCCTACTTCAGCGCCCGGACGATGCGCTCGAAGATTTCATCCATCGTACCGACGCCATCGACGGTCACGACCTTGCCCTGGGCCTGGTAGTAGTCCAGCAGCGGGTGGGTCTCGTCGTTGTAGATCTTGATGCGGTTGCGGATCACGTCTTCCTTGTCATCGGCGCGGCCTTCCTTCTGGGCACGATCGAGCAGGCGGGCAATGATCTCTTCGTCATCGACGGCGAGATGCACGGCCTTGTTGATCGACGGCTGGCCGAGGCGCTGGAGCATCTGGTCCAGCACTTCGGCCTGCGCGGTGTTGCGCGGGAAGCCATCCAGGATGCAACCCTTCTGCGCATCCGGCTTGGCCAGACGCTCTTCGACGATCCCGATGACGATGGCATTGTCGACCAGGCCGCCGGCATCCATCGTGGCCTTGGCCTTGCGGCCAAGCTCGGTCCCCGCAGCCACGGCGGCGCGCAGCGCATCGCCCGTGGAAATCTTCGGGATACCGAAATGGGCAACCAGCTTTTCGCCTTGCGTGCCCTTGCCTGAGCCGGGGGCTCCCAGCAAAACCATTCTCATCTTTGGATTGACCTCAGTAAATGTTGGCGCGCGGCGTCCATGCCCCGTCCCCGGGAGCCAGCGCGGCTGGCGAAAGTAACCGCTCGCCGCCGAGCGCGTCAACGTGACCGCTCTGGTTTGACCTGTTTATCCCTTATACTTAAAGGCTTACCAGTAATCCACACCCCTGCTGCAGCGGCCATCCGCCCGCGCTACGGCAATAAACCACCCCACACAAAGGTAGCTTACTGACATGGGTATCGAAGCATTGGGTCCCGGCGACAAGGCCCCCAACGAGTTCTACGTCGTCATCGAGATTCCGGCCTACGGCCCGCCGGTCAAGTACGAAGTCGACAAGGACACCGGCCTGCTGATGGTCGACCGCTTCATGAACGTGGCGATGAGCTACCCGGCCAACTACGGCTACGTGCCCAAGACCCTCGCCGGTGACGGCGACCCGGTCGACGTGCTGGTCATCACCCCGCACCCGGTCGTTGCCGGTTCGGTGATCAAGTGCCGCGCGCTGTGCGTGCTGGACACCGAGGATGAAAAGGGCACTGACGCCAAGCTGCTCGCGGTACCGGTCGACAAGGTCAGCAACGGCGCCTATGACCATCTCAAGGACCTGGCCGACGTGCCGGAGCGCGTCAAGAACGAGATCCACCACTTCTACAGCTCCTACAAGCTGCTCGAGAAGGGCAAGTGGGTGAAGATCTCCGGCTGGCGCGACGCCGCCGCCGCGCGCGAGGAAATCGCCAAGGGCATCCGCGACTACAAGGGCTGATTCCGAAGCACGTTGTAGGAAAAGGCAGGCCTCGCGCCTGCCTTTTTCATTTTGCACGACCGCCTGCCTATACTCGGCCGACCTAGGGAAGGGGGAGCATCATGCGATCGCTATTGCGTCTGCAGGCCATGGCCTGCCTCATCCTGTTG
>JALYJV010000344.1 GCA_030775105.1 Pseudomonadota bacterium
GGCTGACATAGCCTTTGATGAGGCCAACAAAGCGCCGTGACGCGGCATCGAGGGGCTGTTCGCGCAGGCACTGCCAAGCCGCGCAGACATGGGCGCGGTGATCGAAGCTCGCCGGCGGCAGCGTGCAGTCGGCGAGGCCAGCGAGCAGCTCGTCTCCGTTCAGAACGGGATCTTGCCGGTCAGCGTCTGCCACCACATTTTCCAGTCGCCGAGATAGGACTTCCACGGGTACTGGAAGGTCGCCGGCTTGTTGTGTTCGAAATAGAAATGCCCGACCCAGGCGAAGGCGTAGCCCTGGATGAAGGCCACCGCGATCAGCCACCAGGCCTGCATGACGATGGCAATACCCACCAGGGTGAGTCCCAGCGTCGAACCGACGAAATGCAGGCGCCGGCAGGTGCGGTTGGAATGCTCCTGCAGGTAGTACGGATAAAACTCGTCGAAGGTCTTGAAATCGGTCTGTGCTGGGGTGGACGTGCTCATGGCCGGCTCCTGATGCGGATGGCCCAGTATAGAAGTGAGGCTGCGAGGCGCAAATGGTGATATCAGCTCCGGGGCAATCGCCCCTATGCTGTCAGCCCCATGAAAATCGCGATCCTGTCCCGCAACCGCCGCCTGTATTCGACACGTCGCCTCGTCGAGGCCGCGACCGCCCGCGGGCATCAGGTGAAGGTGATCGACGTGCTGCGCTGCTACATGAACATCCAGCCCGGCCGTCCGGAGATCTGGTACGGCACGCGCCGCCTGACCGGTTTCGATGCGGTGATTCCGCGGATCGGCGCGTCGGTGACCTTCTACGGGACCGCGGTCGTCCGTCAGTTCGAGATGATGGGGGTCTATTCGGTCAATGAATCTGTCGCAATCACCCGTGCCCGCGACAAGCTGCGTGCGCTGCAGTTGCTCGCACGCAAGGGCATCGGCATGCCGGCGACCGGTTTCGCGCATTCACCGGACGACACCCAGGGCGTGATCGGTCTGGTTGGCGGTGCGCCAATGGTGATCAAGCTCGTCGAGGGTTCGCACGGTCAGGGTGTCGTGCTCGCCGAGACGGCGCAGGCGGCGAACTCGGTGATCGATGCGTTTCGCGGTCTGGATGCCTACTTTCTCGTGCAGAACTTCGTCGTCGAAGCCGGCGGTGCGGACATCCGCTGCCTGGTCGTCGGCGACAAGGTCGTTGCTGCAATGCGGCGCGTCGCCAAGGACGGTGATTTCCGCGCCAACCTGCATCGCGGCGGCCGTGCCGAGCCGGTGCAGATTACCGCCAAGGAACGCCAGATCGCGCTGCGCGCGGCGCGCATCATGGGCCTCAACGTCGCGGGCGTTGACCTGCTGCGCACAAAGCAGGGGCCGATGATCATGGAAGTGAATTCATCGCCGGGGCTTGAAGGCATCGAGGCGGCGTCTGGCGTCGACGTCGCGGCGAAGATCATCGAGTTCATCGAGAACAATGCGCAGCCGCATAAGACGAAGACGCGCGGCCGTGGTTGAGCGGCGGGCTGCGGAGTGCCGCGGCGCAGCATGAGCTAACACGTGGTCTAACAGGCCGGCTGCTTGCGAATCGACTGCGCTCAGCCGAGCGGAGCTGTTCGACTGAGGGAATTCATGGCAGACGTTTTGGCGATGCCGCATTACAATACAGTGGTTATCACCCCCTCAACGTCGTCGATCAGCCGGAGCAAGCCATGGATTTTGGCCAGCTGGCGCTGTATGCAGCCTTGGTCGCAGGTCTTTGCGTGATCATGCTCGGACTGTCTTCAGTTCTCGGGCAGCGCACCCGTTTGTCCAAATCCGGGGCTGAGGCCTACGAGTCCGGCATTATTTCTACCGGCGGTGCGCGTTATCGCATGTCGGCGAAGTTTTATCTGGTCGCGGTGTTTTTCGTGATTTTTGACCTCGAGGCCGTGTATGTCCTGGCTTGGGGCGTCGCGGCGCGTGAAGCGGGCTGGGCCGGCTATATCGAAGTCATGGTCTTTCTGACGTTGCTGCTGGTGGCGCTGGTCTATCTGTGGCGGACCGGTGCGCTGGATTGGGCGCCGAAAGCGCAGAAAGCTTCAGACCGTCACTACTAAAGGACTCGTCCGCGCATATGGAATACAGCCTCAAGCGCATGGATCAGTCCGCGCCTGCGCCGTCCATCGAAGAAGAAGTCCGCAAGAGTATTTTCCTCGGCCGCCTGGAAGACATGGCGCATGCCGCGGTGAACTGGGGCCGCAAGAATTCGATCTGGCCGTTCAACTTCGGTCTGTCGTGCTGCTACGTGGAAATGGCGACGGCCTTCACCAGCCAGCATGACCTCGCCCGATTCGGTTCCGAAGTCATTCGTGCAACGCCGCGTCAGTCGGACGTCATCGTCATTTCCGGCACGCCGTTCCTGAAAATGGCACCGGTCATCAAGCGTCTGTACGAACAGATGCTTGAACCGAAGTGGGTGATCTCGATGGGCTCATGCGCCAATTCCGGCGGCATGTACGACATCTATTCCGTGGTGCAGGGCGTCGACACGATTCTTCCGGTCGATGTCTACATCTCCGGGTGCCCTCCGCGTCCTGAAGCGTTTCTCGAAGCGCTGATCCTGCTGCAGAACTCGATCCAGAAGGAACGCCGCCCGCTGTCATGGGTGGTTGGCCCGCAGGGTGTTACCCAGGTGCCCAAGCTGTCGATGCGCGACGCCAAGCATGCCGAGCGCATGGCGGCGACGGAACTGCGTACGCCGGATCAGGTGTAGGCCAGTTTATGAACGCAGCGATCGTTAACGCGCAGACCGAGCGAGTGATTGCCGCGCTGGTCGAGCATTTCCACGCGGACATCATCTCCGAGCAGAAGACCTTCGACGGCATTCCGACCATCTGGGTCAAGGCGGCGCGTGCGCCAGCCGTGCTCAAGTGGCTCAAGCTCGGCATCAACCAGCCGTACAAGATGCTGTACGACCTGACGGCGATCGACGAACGCACGCGCCAGCACCGCGCCGGCCTGCCACAGGCCGACTTCACCGTGGTCTATCACCTGACCTCGTTCGAGCGCAACGCCGATATTCGCATCAAGGTGCCGCTGCTCGGTGAAACTCCGAACCTTCCGTCGATCAGCAGCCTGTGGCTCAACGCCAACTGGTATGAGCGCGAAGTCTGGGATCTGTTCGGCATCGTTTTCGACGGGCACCCGAACCTGTCGCGCATCATGATGCCGCGCACCTGGGTCGGCCATCCACTGCGCAAGGATCACTACGCGCGCGCGACCGAAGCACCGCCGCTGGTGATGGACCAGGCGCGCGTCGACCTCGAACAGGAATCGCTGCAGATCAACCCCGCCGAATGGGGCATGAAGACCGCGGACGAGGACCATGACTACATGGTGCTCAACCTCGGCCCCAACCATCCGAGCGTGCACGGTGCATTCCGCATCATGTTGCAGCTCGATGGCGAGGAAATCGTGCAGGCGGTGCCGGACATCGGCTACCACCATCGCGGCGCCGAGAAGATGGGCGAACGCCAGTCCTGGCACAGCTACATTCCGTATACGGATCGCATCGACTATCTCGGCGGGGTGATGAACAACCTGCCGTACGTGATGGCGATCGAGAAGATGGCCGGCATCAAGGTGCCGGAGCGTGCGCAGACCATCCGTATCATGATGTCGGAGTTCTTCCGCATCACTTCGCATCTGCTGTTCTACGGCACGTATGCGCAGGACGTCGGCAGCATGTCGCCGGTGTTCTTCATGTTCGTCGACCGCCAGAAGGCCTACGACGTCATCGAAGCCGTCACCGGCTTCCGCATGCATCCCGCGTGGTTCCGCATCGGGGGTGTCGCCGCCGATCTGCCGCAGGGCTGGGAGAAGCTGGTCCAGGCGTTCCTTGACTGGATGCCCAAGCGCCTCAAGGACTACGACAAGATGGCGATGCGCAACACCATCCTCAAGCGGCGCAGCATCGGCATCGGCAAATACAACACCGAAGAGGCGATCGAGTGGGGCGTCACCGGGCCTGGCCTGCGCGCGACCGGCATGGCCTGGGACTACCGCAAGGCACGGCCGTACTCGGGCTACGAGAATTTCGACTTTGAAGTGCCGACCGCCAATGGCGGCGACGTCTATGATCGCTGCGTCGTGCGCATCGAGGAAATCCGCCAGTCGCTGCGCATCATCGAGCAGTGCATGAAGAACATGCCGTCCGGGGACTACAAGGCGCGGCATCCGCTGACGACGCCGCCGATCAAGGAGAACTCGATGCAGGACATCGAGACCCTGATCAATCACTTCCTTAACGTGTCCTGGGGCCCGGTTATTCCAGCCGGCGAGTGCAGCATGACGATCGAAGCGACCAAGGGACTCAACAGCTATTACCTGACATCTGATGGCGGCACGATGAGTTACCGGACGCGTATCCGCACGCCGAGCTTCGCGCACCTGCAGATGATTCCGTACATCTCGCGCGGGCTGATGGTGCCGGACCTGATCGCGATCATCGCCAGCATCGACTTCGTCATGGCCGACGTCGACCGGTAAATCATCATGCTCAGTCTCCAAGAACTCAAGGAAATCGAACACGAGCTGGCGCACTACGAGCAGCCGTCCGCGGCGACGATCGAAGCGCTGAAGATCGTGCAAAAACATCGCGGCTGGGTCAGCGACGAAGCGGTTGTCGACATCGCGCAGACCCTCGGCTCGACGCCGGCCACGGTCGACGCCGTCGCGACGTTCTACAACCTGATCTACCGTCGTCCGGTCGGGCGCAACGTGATTCACGTCTGTGACTCGGTGTCGTGCTGGATGCTCGGTCAGCCGCGTCTGACGGAATTGCTGGAGAAGCGCCTCGAGATCAAGACCGGCCAGACCACGAAGGATGGGCGTTTTACGCTGCTGCCGATCTGTTGCCTCGGTACCTGTGATCGCGCGCCGGCAATGATGATCGGTGACGACACTCATCGTGATCTTGAATCGGTCGATCCCGCCCGTCTCGACGTGATTCTGGAGCGCTACAAATGAGTGCGCGACACAGTGCTTTGCGCGCAGCGCAAACGGGTGTGGGAGCGTGCTCACTCAGGCGAGGCGCGGGCTATGGTGCTGATATGAAGGTGGAAGCATGACTGCGCGCCAATCTCCACCGACCAAGCCGCTGACCGACCGCATTCGCGCGGATCATGCACCTTATGGTCTCGCCGACTACGAACGTCATGGCGGCTTCCAGGGCCTGCGCGCTGCGCTGAAGATGGCCAACAAGGATGTCACTGCGCTGGTCAAGACTGCAGGCCTGCGTGGCCGCGGGGGCGCGGGCTTCCCGACCGGCGTGAAGTGGGGTCTGGTGCCGATGGGCCCGGATGCGCCGAAGCAGAAGTACATCGTCGCCAACGGTGACGAGATGGAGCCGGGCACGTTCAAGGACCGACTGCTGCTCGAAGGCGATCCGCTGCAGTTCATCGAAGGCATGATCATCGGTGGCTATGCGATCGGCGCTTCGATCGGCTACATCTTCCTGCGCGCCGAGTATGTCCTCGCCGCAGAGCGCCTGCGCGTCGCGATTGCCGAATGCAAGGCGCGCAAGCTGCTTGGCCTGAACATTCTCGGTTCGGGCTTCGACTTCGAACTGCATCTGCACACCAGCGCCGGCCGCTACATCTGCGGCGAAGAAACCGCGCTGATCAGCTCTCTCGAAGGCAAGCGCGCCGTGCCGCGTGCCAAGCCGCCATTCCCGGCCACCGCCGGCCTGTTCGGCAAGCCGACGGTCGTCAACAACATCGAGACGCTGTGCAACATCCCGCACATCGTTCAATACGGTGCCGACTGGTTCACCAAGCTTTCGAGTTGCAAGGATGGCGGCACCAAGCTCTACGGTGCATCCGGCAAGGTACGCCGCCCCGGTACCTGGGAATTGCCAATGGGCACGACGGCGCGCGAACTGGTCGACGTGCACGCCGGTGGCATGCGCGAAGGCCTCAAGCTGCGCGGCTTTCTGCCGGGCGGTGCGAGCACTGACTTCCTGACTGCAGATCACCTCGATCTGGCGATGGACTTCGACACCATCGCCAAGGCCGGCTCGCGCATGGGTACTGGTCAGATGATCGTGCTCGACGACCAGACCGATGTCATCGCGATGTCGCGCAATCTGCAGAAGTTCTTTGCGCGCGAATCCTGCGGCTGGTGCACGCCGTGCCGCGACGGTCTGCCGTGGACCGAAAAGATTCTGGCCGGCATGGAAGCCGGGCAAGGCCGCCCGGGAGATATCGGTCTGCTGCAGCAGCAGACGCGCATGCTCGGACCGGGCCGCACGTTCTGCGCGCACGCGCCAGGTGCGATGGAGCCGCTGCAAAGCGCGCTCAAGTATTTCCGAGCTGATTTTGACCGCGCCGCGAACATCGCAGCGCTGGTGCAGGTGGAGGTAAAGGCATGAGCGCGCGACACGGCCCGGACAACTGTGCAATGCGCGTAGCGCAAACGGGTGCGGGAGCGTGCTCACTCATGCGACTGCATCGTTCTTCAAGCCGCGTAAAGGTGACTGCATGAGCGCCGGTGACGCCAAACCGATGGACGCAGCTGCGCAGGCGACGATCGACATCGACGGTCAGCGCTATCAGGTCGATCCCAAGCGCAACCTGCTTGAAGTCGCCCTCGAACAGGGCCTCGATCTTCCGTATTTCTGCTGGCATCCGGAGCTGGGCAGCGTCGGCGCGTGCCGCCAGTGCGCAGTGACGCAGTTCCGCGACGAGAACGACACGACCGGTCGCGTCGTGATGGCCTGCATGACACCGTGCGCCGACAAGACCAAGGTCTCGATCGAACACGCGGATGCTGTCGAGATGCGCGAGAGCGTCATCGAGATGCTGATGACCAACCACCCGCACGACTGTCCGGTCTGCGAAGAGGGTGGACAGTGTCATCTGCAGGACATGACGCTGATGAGCGGCCACAACTATCGCCGCTATCGTTACACCAAGCGCACCCACGTCAACCAGGATCTCGGGCCCTTCGTCGGTCACGAGATGAATCGCTGCATCAGCTGCTATCGCTGCGTGCGTTTCTATCGCGAGTATGCCGGCGGCGGCGATCTAAACGTCTTCGCGTCGGCGAGCAATGTCTACTTCGGTCGCGCCGAGAGCGGCACACTGGAGAGCCCGTTCTCCGGCAACCTCGCCGAGGTCTGCCCGACCGGCGTGTTCACCGACAAGACCTACAGCGAGTCGTATACGCGCAAGTGGGATCTGGCGCAGGCACCGAGCATCTGTCACGGCTGCTCGGTCGGCTGCAACACGATGCCGGGCGAGCGCTACGGCTCGATCAGGCGCATCGAGAACCGCTACAACAGCGCGGTCAATGGTTACTTCCTCTGCGATCGCGGCCGTTATGGCTATCAGCATGCCAATGCCGAAGACCGTCCGCGCCACGCGATGCTGCGTGTCGAAGCTGACAGTGCCGCAGTGATGCTCAGTTCCGAAGACGCCACCGCAAAGCTGGCGAGCTGGGTGTCTATGGGCCGCGTGCTCGGCATCGGCTCGCCGCGCGCCTCTCTGGAAGCGAATCACGCGCTGCGTACGCTGGTGGGCGACAAGGCCTTCCATCGCGGCACCGGTGTACTCGACAGCGCGCTTGATTCGCTGGTCCTGGAAATCCTCGAAAA
>JALYJV010000345.1 GCA_030775105.1 Pseudomonadota bacterium
CCTTCCCAGCAGGGTTCTCCGAGCAGCACTGGTGGCGTATCGAACGGTGCACGTTGCACCCATAAACGGCCGCGGAAGCGGCCGTCCTCTTCAATAGCAGGATCACGTTCCTCCGGCCCGCACAGCAGAAGATCCCCATTGGAGAGGTAGTGAGCTCTAAGAAAACCAGCGTTCTGAAACGGTGCAGTAATTTCTCTTTGCGTATTTGTCGCGAGATCAATCTCCACGACGTCGCCGATGGTTGCGTCCAGATACAGCATGCGCTTTCCATCCGGAGACCACGCTGCGCGTTGGCCGCGCTCTGTCAGTTTTGTGATATGCGCCGGCAACGCATCCATCGGCGAGCCCGGCAGTGTGCCCTTCAGAGGGTCCTGTTGCAGAATCTCGGTTGCAGCAGGATTGTCGTTGAGGCGGATACCTGGCAGGCCGAGCGCGCCCAAGGGGTTGAACCCAGCTTGGCATTCAGCTACTTCACCAGCCGGGTCTTGTGCCAATGCGCTCGGGGGCGCGGAAGATTCGCTGCAGCCAATCGTCGTTGCGGCGGCTAGCAAGACCCCGTGGATTCTCGCATTCCAGAACCTGCATCTAGCCATTGTGTCCCCCGACATGGCTGAAAATGAGAAGCGCGAAGGTACTACATATATAGGCAGGAACTGTATCGCCGTTTCGCGCAGTCGAACTACTGGATGGAGCTGAATCTATCTCATTGCGACCGCTGAGCACGATCTCTCGATATTCGCACGGGGCTGAGAGGCGACCGTCGCCGATGTGATGCGGACGATCGCGACCGTCAGCTACTAGGAGGCGCGGTCAGCTGCGTAAGTTAGGTCTCGAGCTGCGAATGAAAACCTATGCCCGATCGAATCGAAACGCCTTGGTGCGACCGTGGTGACCGTCCCCGACACCCTCGAGGAACGCCGAGCACCTACTTGTCTGGCCCGGCAGCGCCCCTGACACGCTCCACCCGCGTGCGGTACTCGCGTACGTTGTCCCCGGCAATGCGCGTCTCGCGTGTCCCTTTCACTTCACTGACTTTCGCTTCCGTGCCGGTGACCGGATCGGCATCGACAGTGGTTTCGCGTTCGAAGGCGTGGGATTTGTCGGTGTTGCGGTAGTACCGATACAACAACCAATACAGCCCGGTGGCGCTGGCAGGGCCGGCGAGGAGGATTAATAGGGCGCCATCTCCATCCATTAAAAGATCCCCACCATCCAGAGTGCGATGCCTTCGACGAAGGTGCCGACCGTGAGCGCGGCCATCAGCAGCTTCCACTGCTGCACCGGCACGCTGCCCATGGTCTCGCCGGTGCGGCCGTTCACCGCGATGTAGTGCAGCATGCCGTTCTTGCCACTGGGTTGGTGATACGAGTAGAGCCAGACGGGCAGATACATCGACACCCAGCGCGTGCCGTGAACGTCCAAGCGTTCCTGCTCCCAACGCACGCCGCGATCATATTTGCTCACGGATGATTCGACCTGGGCGCGCGCGATCGAAAGCAACTGGTCTTCGAGGCGCGGCCGCAGCTCCTCGACGTCGCGATCGCGCTTCTCCGACGTGACACCGTTCAGATAGGACGCATTCCATTTCACTGCGTTCTTCGTATCGAACGGCAGGATCGTGTTGATGATGTTGTTGGTGTTCGCCTTCGTGTCCAGGTCGCCGCGTTTTCCGGAGGATTCGAGAGGCAGGTCGTCCACGCTGAAATCCACGTGCCGATCCACGTGGTACACGTCGGCGTCGTAGTAAGTCGTTTTCTTGTCGCCGGTACCACGCGTGTAGCGCGCAGTCTCGATTTCACCCTGGCCCGATACGTCGGCGCTCGCCCTGCCGTCGATGATCATGTAAGGCAGATAGATGGCGATCACGTTCTCTGGCGTGAACTGTTCCTTGAATTCCTTCAGCGCGAACAACCGCCGCTTGTCGACGAACTGGCGGATGCGCGCCACCGCGTCGTCCTTCTTGATGTGGAAGGGCAGGACCGCGTCCGGCACCGCGCCGTTCGCCACCTGCTCATTGACGCCGAATACGTGACGGCACCAATGGCAGCGCGCCGTCATCTGGCTTTCGGTATTGACCGTCACCTCGGCACCGCAGCCGCTGCACTTGAAGCTCATCAGACTCTTGGCATCGTCGTCGATGTCCACCGCGCCGGATGCGATGATCGTGCCGGTGAGGTCGTCCAGGCCGGTGCCGAGCCCGAATTCCTCCTCCACCCGCGCGCCGTGCCACTGGTGGCGGCAGTACACGCAGACCAGCAGATCGCTGCCCGCCTTGTGACGGATGTCGGTCGCACCGCATTTCTGACAGCGGTTGAGCCCGTCCTCGAGCTCGGCGGCGGACGTGTCGATGGCGACCGGGTCAGGCGCAAGCATCTCGTCGCGGATGGGTTTCGGCAGCGTGCTCGGGTCGATCGGAAAACTGCCGGGCAGCGGCGGTACATCCTGCGGCGACCCAGGGCCGGAAGGGCGCGTCGGCGTGTTGGCGTTCGACATGGGGCTGCGTGCTCCGCCGCTTACAGACCCAGCGCCTTGGACTTGGCCGCGTCGTAATCGGCCTGCGTGATCAATCCGAGATCGAGCATCTCCTTGGCCTTCTTCAATTTGGCGATCGGGTCTTCGGCGGCGGGCGCGGCGGGCGCAGCCGGCTGCTGCAGGCTGCCGAGGCCACCGATCATGCCGGTCGCCATTCCGACGCCCATGACGCCACCCGCACCACCTTTCTCGCCGGCCGACTGCAGGCCCGCCGCGACGCTCGCCTGCAGATTCGAATTGCCGCGCGCACCAGCCAACGCGTCGGCGCGTTGCACGGTCTTGAGCAGTTCCTTCGTGTTCGCGTCGTATTCGATCGACACGATCGCGGTCTTGGCGATGACCAGACCGCGATCGGATTTCCACTGATAGCCATTCTCCACCGCAGCAGACAAGCTCTTGGCGAAACCGACGGAGTCCTGCTGCAGCTTGGTGATGCGATTGCCCTTGCCCGGGTCGTTCGTGTACAGGCTGAACGCCGGCGCGAGCGATCCGACCACTTCGTTGAACAGCTGGCTGGCGGCGGCGTTGTCCATGTCGGTGAAGTCGAAGACCTGGCCGGGCTGCAAATAACTGGCGGGCACGAAGTTCTTCACGAACAGGATCGGATCGACGATCTTCAGCGTGTACGAGCCGCGCGTCACCGCGCCGACCTGCGTGCCGAGGAATCCGTCGTCCCAGTAGATTTCAGATTGCGTTCCGAAGCGGTTGTCCGGCAGTTCCTTCAGCGAAACGAAGAACGCAGCCTGCTGCGAACCCGGCTGGCCACCGAACTTGAATCGCTCCCAGCTCTGCTTGATCAGCGAGTCGACGAGGTTGTCACCTGCGAAGATCGACTTCGAATTGAGATCATCCGACCGCCATTCGTATGCGCCCGGCTCGGCGGCAAAGCCTGTTGCAGCCCCATCCTGGAACAGCAGCAACCCGTAACCTTCCGGAACGACGATCTTCGAACCATTGCTGATGATGTTCGAAGAACCTTTTGTATTCGAACCCCGTCCGGCATTGGTGCCACGCGGCACCGCGGCGAACATCGCCGCCGTTGCCGGTAAGCCGTTCGGAACCGTGTAGAAGTCCTTCCACTGGTCCGCAAGCACACCGCCGATCGAACCCGCCACTGCTTGAACAAGCCCCATGAGATCACTCCCGATTCGTGGTGGACAGCGTACCCTCCTTACGCGAAAAACTATACATTCCTATGCTCGCTTTCACGCAGAGACGAACATGAAATGGAGGAACGCCACGCTGAGCAGTAGGCTTGGAGATCGAGTCCCAATGCTCATGACTCATTTTCGGCGTAAAGGCCAGTAAAGACGACCACGGGTTGGGTAGGTGCACGGATTCTCCCTCCCCGATATGAATCGAAAAGAAGGCGGCGACGTGTTCGCTACTCTGTGCAAGCACTACCGCGTATGATCCGTGAGAACCTGCCGAAGGCCGCGTGCCCACGCACGATTGTGCACGATGCGAGCGTGGTGTAACCCCTCGCTAATTACTTGCTTCTTTGTTAACTGGGAGATGGTCTCCCAGTCGTTTTGAAAGACATAGGTCGCATTTCCGAGGGCGGGGCTCTCAAGCACATACAGAGCGCGGGCGTTGAATCCGAACACGATATAGTCTGAGAAGCCTCCGACTCCGATCGCTAAGAAGTCCGGTTTGTGCTGAGCAATATGCTCGATTCGATGCTCAACAATCGTTCTATGTTCCGCCCCGATTGTTTGAACAAAGTCGCTGACCTCTTTTCTTGATAGGTCGAATGGATGCTGACCAGGAGGCAATATCTTCCAGTGTAGCTTTCGAACGTTAACGGCGCTCTGAACCTGGAGATCAATCGGCGAAATAGTGAGCGTCTGAAATATTTCGAGGAAAACATTTAAAACGTGAACGATGTTTTCCTCTAGGTCGTCGTCAATAGAGAGGACGCGCGAACTGAATAGCATGCCGTCTGCAGTCGAAACAGCTGTGAGGTACTCGAAAGGGGCAGGGATTCTCTGGCGATGATAGATATCCATGGTGCGATACTGGACGCCGCTGTGAGGGTTTCCATGCCAGTCGTTCCACCGCCGCCAGACCATGAACGATTCGGGCACCTTCGGAAGATCCTTTCGAACAATCACCTTTCCATTCGCATTAAAATTAGTAAATCGCCCCATAGTTCCAGGCAGAATCTGGTCTCCCTCTGCAGGTTGGCTTTTTAGGCCGAGCATCGACAGCATTTCAGCCGAATCAGGAATGGGGTGCGTTACGCGGAATCGTCGAAAGCGACGAATTGTGTCTCCGTAAATCGAAAATCCGCGAACGCTCGTGTGTGCCCGCATTTGGACCCTCACGGGAATGGAGCCGGTCTCTTAAAGATGCCAGCAACGAGGCTCAATTTGTGAGCCAATCGCAGCCTCCGGATGGGAGGAGCGAGAAAACTCCGAGTGGACAGGATCCTCACCTAGAAAGGCATAAAACTGGCCAAAACTGTGCCCAAAAATTTCACATAGGACAAGCTGGACGGGTGGCGGATGAGTTTGGCTGGCGTGGCATCCGGGCAAAGCGTAATGCGAAGAATTCTGGCGTGATACGGCGTGGATATTTGCGGCTTGAATGGCCGAATCGAATGTATGCGATCGGCTATGAGCGACAACTTCTCAAGCTATGGGAGGATTCGTTCGACGTGAAGCGATATCGAGGCAGAGCGCCAGAGAAGCGAGCACGTTGATTGCAGTCGATGCTGATACGGGGATTTAACTCTGCAACTCTCGTGCTCAACTGGCTGGAATGTGCCGAGACTGTGTAAAAACGCCCACCGATCTTGGCTTTTTGTGAGAATCGCTCGCGTGGATGCGATGTATCGTCCACTGAGCCGGCGTGGCGATGATTCACGCGGCCTACGCGAGCACATTTCGATTTCTACGACGCTCCTCGTGCGTTTTCACACAGCCTCTGCCACCAGCAGCCGTATGCGAACGGCAACTTTTACGCGGCCTTCCGATGTTCGTAAAAAGCTTCGGGCCGATCGCTAAGAATCGCCTGCAACGCTTCTTCAGTGCGGGCTTCCGGCGTCAGCCACGCGTCAATGTGCTCAGGCTTGATCTGAATGATCGTCCGGTCGTGCCCAGCCGCGGCTACTTCTGGAGCAGGCTCATCAGTGATTGCAGCGAACGAGAGTAGGTGGCCGTCGCGCTCCGGAGATTCGTTCCACAGGCACGCGATGACCATGTCCTGCGCAGGCCGTGGCCTGAACTCAAGCACGACGTTCTCGGATTCCTCGCCGCTGCCCAACTCACGATGTTCCATCTTGTGTCGTTCGACGTTCTCGTAGAACGCGCTGATGACAATGACGCCATGTCGAATGCCGAACAGATCTTTCCAAGCCTTTCCCAGATTGTCGCGGCGAGCGTTGTAGGTTCCTGGGTACTTCCGCTCTACAGCGACATTCCATCCGGGCAGTCGGCATTGGTATCGCATGGGCTTGATAACGCGCTGGCCGTTTTCCCAAACGATGACCGGCACATAGTGCCCTGGGAAGAATCTCGCATCGCGAGTCTTGGGCTCGGTGCGCTTGATGTCGTCCAAATCGCGAATGGCCTTGCTGATCTTGTTGCCAGCAATGCGCTGGTCTTCGAGGGCTTTCTTCGTGGTTTTGGTTTCAAGCGTACGCTCGGCATCAGCCAGACGCTTTTTCTGCTTGAAGATTTCCTGCTCCAGCTTTTCGGTTTGCTGCTTGTTGTATCGCGCGATCAGGTCGCGCACGTCAGCCGCTTCGGCGCCGTCAATATCCTTGAACCAGGCTTCCATCGCCTTGGGCGCGTAGATCGGAAAGTCGAAACGATCCCCATACATCTGCGCAAACTCCTTGATGCTGAGTCTGCCGCCGTAGTGCAGGAACGTCTTGTACTCCGCTTTGAATTCGGCCGAATAGCACATGAGCCGAGCATACCGGACTACCTGGCGCCTTTCCTCCAGTCCCAGGGCATCACAAACGTGCTCGCCCAGATGCCGACGCGCTCCCGTGCTGCCGCTTCTTGTGCCTGTTGGTATTCGCCCTTTGAGTATCTCTCGTAGTCGACGGCCCAGCCATTGCGGACCATCCATGTGTTCAGGTCCATGCCATCGACCTGGCACCGACCAACGACACGCTTGTAACGGTCGGTTCCCTTGCGCTCGCAGCTGACAGTCCGGCGATCCAGAAAGGTGTCCAGTGCATTTGCGGCATCCGATCCGCACCGCCACGGCTTGCCATCACGAGAACAGAGTTGGCGGGCCTCGGGCGCATCGATTCCGTTGAAACGGATTCGCGTTGCATGAATCTCGATCGTGTCGCCGTCGATGACGGACGCAACACCGACCAATGGATCTGCCGATGCCACTCCCGTTGCTGTGAGCGCCATGACCAGTCCGACCAGGACGGCCCGCACCGGGGAAGACGCTTTCCTCAAAAGATGTCGCACGTGATGATCCTTGAGTTCATAACCATCCTCAGCGGATGCCTATTCGAACGGTACCAATGCCTTGGCTCATGGATTGAGCCTGGGGGGCGGGAATATCGGCCTCTGGGCGGCCTGCCTGCCCGTGCGACTTCGGGTCTATCCATCAACATGAGGAAAATCAGCGCGATGCCCATAGCCCTCTATTCGTGGCGGTCCATCTTGATTACTGTGACAGAAATCAAATGCCAAAACCTCCTCGAAAACAACATGGCGGATCTCGCCCTGGTGCTGGCCGTCCTGCCGGCGGTCGGTATGGAGAATCCACAACAACCATTCGAGTTCCCGAAAGCCAGATGCCCACTGTAGTCGCCCTGCTCAAAGATTTTCGCCCCGGCGGTCGGGACCAACCCGCAGGCAATGCTTCGGTAGTCAGGGGGACCGCAGTCCGGGCATCGCGTATAGCAATCCAGATATTCGAGTCGCCGCGCGCGCAAGCCGGATTTCCGTCGCCGGCGGCCGACTATGTCGAGGAGCGGATAGACCTCAACGAGCTGCTGATTCGAAATCCCCCGGCCACGTTCTGTGTGCGTATCGGCGGTGATTCACTGGTGGACATCGGCTTGCTCGATGGCGACATCGTCACGGTCGACCGATCGCTCGAGCCGCGCCCAGGCAAGATTGTTGTTGCGGCATTTGACGGCGATATCTATATCAAGGTGCTGCGTAAGGTCAGCGGTCGCCTGGCGCTGTGCTCGGAAAACCAGAAGCAGGCGGCGAGCTATCCGCCGATGTTCCTTGATCAGGCGCAAGAGCACTCGATCTGGGGGGTGGTGACCGGTGTCGTGCGAACCCTCTAACCGACGCATCGCGCTCGTCGACGTCAACAATTTCTATGCGAGCTGCGAGGCGGTCTTTGACCCGAAGCTCGTAGGAAAACCATTGGTTGTCCTCTCCAATAACGATGGCTGCGTCGTTGCGAGATCAGCCGAAGCCAAAGCGCTCGGCATCAAGATGGCCCAGCCGTGGCATCTGGTGAAAGCAGAGTTTGAGCAACTAGGGGCGGTCGCCTACAGCAGTAACTACACGCTCTACGCCGACATGTCGGATCGCGTCATGAC
>JALYJV010000346.1 GCA_030775105.1 Pseudomonadota bacterium
CATCGCGTAGCAGATTCCAAGCAGGATGCCGGCCTGGCCGCACAAGCGCACGGCACCGTAGTCGCCACTGCCGACGGCATGACCGACGCGAACCGTCGTCGCATAGCCGATCGCCAGTGGCACCATGAACGACAGCGCGGCGAAATTGATCGCGACCTGGTGCGCCGCGACGACATGCGCGCCGAAACGCGCCATCAACAGCGCACCGATGTTGAACATCCAGGATTCCGCAGCAAGGATCGCAGCGATCGGCAGCCCCAGGCGCAGCACTTCCCAGCCTTCGCCATGCCAGGTCGGCCAGCCGCGGCGGAACACCTGCAGGACCTGCAGGCGCGGCTCGCGAATGTATCTGAGCACATAGATCACAACCATCACACTGGTGGCGACGACCGTCGCCCAGGCACAACCGACCGGGCCGATCTCGGTGAAGCCGAACCGGCCGTAGGTCATGCCCACCGCCAGCACCGCGTTGATGCTGAACCCGACGACGCCCGCCGTCAGCGCCACCCGCGGCAGGCCGTGACCTTCGGCGACATTGCGGCCAAGGAAACACAGGCATGACGGAATCGCGGCCCAGGCGATCGCCCGCATGTACTGGGCGGCATACAACTGCGCGGGCTCGGACAGTTGCATCAATGCCAGGATCGGTGTCACCGCGAGCTGCATGATCACAAACCACAGCACACCCAGCCCCAGGGCAAACACGAAGGTGCCGCGGATGAAACTGCCGGTCTCAACGGGCTCGCGCGCGGCACCGACGCGCTGCGCGATGATCGGCGAACAGGCCATCAGGATGCCGCTGAAAATCACGAACATCAGGAACCAGACATTGGTTCCCACCGAGGTCCCGGCGAGCGCGCCCGGGCCGTAGCGGCCGGCGACCAGGGTATCGACGGTGCCCATGCCTACGAAGGTGATCTGGGTCGCGATGATGGGCAGCGCCAGCTTCAGATTGGCGCGGAATTCCTGACGGAGCTGGGGTGAGCGCAACAACATTGAGGTGCATCCTGGAGGTAATCACTGCGGCGCAAGGGAAAAGCAGCGCAGCCGCAGCATGTCCGGCCACGAGGGGACCGGAATGCGAATTATGCGTGCAGCCCGGCGCTCACGCCAAGACGACGACCGTAAGCCGCAGGTTCGAAACGATCATCGGCGCTTGCTCTCCGTTCATCCGGAAACCTGCCATTGCCGATCCGATCCGGGTTCAACTGACATCCTGTCATCCGGGGCATCGCCATGTTGCGCATCTACGACGAATCGCAGTTCAAGAGACGGACCCGGCTGAAACGCCTGCAGGTCCTTGCGTTGTTCGTCGGCGGAACACTCAGCGGCGCCTGGTTTACCAGCAACGACAATCAATGGCTGATGCTGCCTGCCGCGCAGGCCACCCACAGCGCCGCCCATAGCAATGACGGCGCAACGCAGAAACCGCTTCGCGCCAGCACGCTGCGCTCATGCTTCTCGAACGCCGCCAGCGGCCTGCGGATCGACTGCCAGCTGAGCCTGCCGGAATTGCCGCGCGCCGAAGGCGTCTGAGCTTCGACGGCTTACGCGGTCTGAGCCAGCAACCGGGCGTTACCGCCCATCGCCGCGGTATTAACCGTCAGCGTGCGCTCGGTCACGAAACGCAGCAGATAGTGCGGCCCGCCGGCCTTCGGTCCGGTGCCCGAAAGACCTTCACCACCGAACGGCTGCACGCCGACGACGGCGCCGGTCATGCCGCGGTTGATATAGCAATTGCCGACCCGCGCCTGCGCCTGGACGCGCCGCCAGGTCGATTCGATGCGTGAATGCACCCCCAGTGTCAGGCCATAGCCACTGGCGTTGATCGCCGCGATCACCGCATCCAGATCGCTGGCGCGATAGCGGATCACATGCAGCATCGGGCCGAACTGCTCGGACGTCAGCTGATCCATCCGCTTGATCTCGATCGCACAGGGCGCGAAGTAGGTCCCTTCCCGGCACTGCGCGGGCAGAGGCAATTGCGCAATCAGCTCGCCTTCGGCGCTGATCGCACTGACATGCACCTCCAGCCGGGCCTGCGCCTCGGCATCGATCACTGGCCCGATATCCGTCGAGAGCAAGGCCGGATCACCAATGCGCAGCTCGTTCATCGCGCCCTTGATCATCGCAATGGTCTTGTCGGCGATATCGTCCTGCACGTACAGAACGCGCAGCGCCGAACAGCGCTGGCCCGCGGACAAAAAAGCTGAAGCGATCGCGTCCTTCACGACCTGTTCGGGCAGCGCCGAGGAGTCGACGATCATCGCGTTCTGGCCGCCGGTCTCGGCAATCAGCGTCGCAATCGGCCCGCGCCGCGCCGCCAGCGTTCGGTTGATGATCTGCGCGACCTCGCTCGATCCCGTGAAAACGACGCCGGCAATTCGCGGATCGGCGGTCAGGGCACCACCGAGTTCGCCGGCACCGAGCGTGAGCTGCAGCGCCTCGCGCGGTACACCGGCCTCGTGCAACAGCCCGACGGCATGGGCCGCGATCAGGTTGGTCTGCTCGGCCGGTTTGGCAACCACGGTATTGCCGGTCACCAGTGCCGCGGCAATCTGGCCGACGAAGATCGCCAGTGGAAAATTCCACGGCGAAATGCAGACGAACACACCCTTGCCGTGCATCTGCAATTCGTTGTGCTCGCCGGTCGGCCCGGGCAGCGACGTGGGACTGGCTATCAGTTGGCGCGCCAGCTGCGCGTAGTAACGCAGGAAGTCGACCGCTTCGCGAACCTCGGCAATCGCGTCAGGAATGGTCTTGCCGGCTTCGAGGATCAGCAGACGCAGGGCATCGTCCATGCGCTGCTCGAGGCGATCCGCGGCGCGCTCCAGCATCGCGGCGCGCTGTTCCACGTGCAGCGCATTCCAGCGCGGCTGGAAATCCTGTGCGGCTCGAATGATTCCTTCGACACGCGTCAGCGGGCAGCTCAGCCACTCGCCGATGACCCGGCGATCATCCGCTGGTGAGCGCACGGTATGGAGGCTGCCACCCTCGGCCGCTGCGCCAGCCAGCAGCGACACTGCCCGCGCACCGGGTGCGGCATTCTCCAGAGCGCGCTGCAGGTCGGCGACGGCGCGTTCGTCGGCAAGATTGATCCCCACCGAATTGCGCCGCGTCGCGCCGAACAGATCGACCGGCATCGGCAATGCCGGATTGGGCTTGCTGGCCAGTGCAGCGACTGCCGCGATCGGATCGGCAACCAGCTCCTCCGGTGCAACCTGGTCGTCGAAGATGCGATTGACGAACGAAGTGTTGGCCCCATTCTCGAGCAGGCGCCGGACCAGATAAGGCAACAGGTCTTCGTGCGAGCCGACCGGCGCGTAGACGCGACACGGCACCGCCAGATCTTCGCCAATGATGCGATACAGCGCCTCGCCCATGCCGTGCAGACGCTGGAACTCGTAACCACCACTCTGCATCTGGCTGCTACCGTCGATCATCTGCACGTCGCCGGCATACGCCGTGACTGCCGCAATGCTGTGCGCGTTATGCGTCGCCAGCATCGGATAGAACGCATCGCGCGCGGCGAGCAGGCGACGCGCGCAGGCCAGATAGGCTACATCCGTGTTCGTCTTGCGCGTGAAGACTGGATAACCGGACAGGCCCTGCTCTTGCGCACGCTTGATCTCGCTATCCCAGTACGCACCTTTGACCAAGCGCACCGGTATGCGCCGGCCGGCGCTGCGCGCGAGCACTTCCAGCCAGTCGATCACGAATAGCCCGCGCTTCTGGAACGCCTGCACCGCCAGACCCATGCCCTCCCACAGACCGAGGGTTTCATCTCTAAACGCGATCTCGAACACATCAAGCGACAGTTCGAGCCGGTCCGCTTCCTCGGCATCGACGGTCAAGCCGATGTTGTGGTCCTTCGCCAGTTGCGCGAGACGCAAGAGCCTGGCCGGCAGCTCGGCCAGCACACGCGCACGCTGGGAAAACTCGTAGCGCGGATGCAGCGCCGACAGCTTGACCGAGATGCTCGGTCGCAGGAACACCGAAGCATCCCGATTCGCCTGCGCGCTCGCGCCGATCGCAGCGACCGCCTGCTGGTAGGAAGCCAGATAGCGCTCGGCATCGGCCGCAGTCAGCGCCGCCTCGCCCAGCATGTCGTAGGAATGCAGGTAGCCGCGCTGCGCGCGCGACGCGGCGTTGCGTAGGGCTTCCTGGATCGTGCGGCCCATGACGAACTGCGAACCCATCATGCGCATCGCCTGGCGGATCGCGAGACGGATCACCGGCTCGGTCGACTTGCCGATCATGCGGTTGATCGCGCTGCGGAAATTGCCGGTGGTTTCCGGCGCGAGCTTGACGATGCGCCCGGTCAGCATCAGACCCCAGGTCGAGGCATTGACGAACAGCGAGTCGCTCTCGCCGAGATGCGCTTCCCAGTTCGCGTTCGCCAGCTTGTCGGCGATCAGCTTCTCGGCGGTATCGTCATCGGGTATGCGCAGGAGTGCTTCGGCCAGGCACATCAGCAGCACGCCTTCCTCCGACGACAGATCGTATTGCTGCATGAAGGCATCCAGCGGCGACTGCTCGTCACGCAGCTTGCGCACGCGTGCAACCCAGTCCGCTGCGCGGGCAACAACGCCATCGACCGTCGGCGCTGTCATTCCGGCAATCGCCAGCAGACGGTTGATCAGCTGGCTTTCGTCGCTGAGGTAGTGCTCGCTGATCGCGCGGCGCAGCGCATCCCGCTGCGGCAATGGCTCGGCAGTGACAAACAGATCGTCGGACGGGTCCATACCAACTCCTCAGGGCCTGTTAGCGCTAGTTGGACGTTGGCGACATCTTAGTCGGGGGTAAAACTTTACCCCTGAGGAGTTTCCCGCAGCTTAGATCAGCCCGAGATCCGCAGCCTTCAACGCCGCTTCCGCACGCGAAGAAACACCGAGCTTTCGATAGACCGACTTGATATAGCCGGCCGCAGTGTTGCGGCTGATGCCGAGCGATTCCGAAACCTCAGGCAGGCGCATGCCCTTGGCAATCTGGGTCAGCACTTCCCGCTCGCGCGGCGACAGCGACTCTTCACCGGACTCGGCCGAGTGCATCGGCGCGCCGAAGGCCGAGAGCATGCGCTGGGCCACCAGCGACGACAGGGGCGGCTCGCCATCGGCAATGCTCTTGAGCGCACGACGGACCTTGGCGGCCGGCTCGTCCTTGAGCAGATAACCCTGCACGCCGGCACGTAGCGCGGCGAATAGATGATCGTCGTCGGCATAGATCGTCGTGACGACGCGCAGACAGTCTGGATAGTGCTGCGCAATGAACCGCAGCAACTCGATGCCGGAACCATCCGGCAGACCCAGATCGACCAGCACGAGATCCGGCTGGTACATCGTCATCTTGCGCCGACCTTCTCGCACGGATGCTGCAACATAGATTTCGCAGGCAAACACGTCCTGCAGCAGGCCGGAAAGCCACGCCGCTGCCGATGCGACGTCTTCCACCACCAATGCCCGCTCGATTTTCTTCATGCCGTCATTATGAGCCTGTTGCCACACCAAGAGCCTTGGACATTTGGCCTACGGCCGCCAGCGGCAGGCTCAGCACCACCCTGATGCCACCGCTGGCTTCCTCCATCCATAGCACGGTGCCACCCAGAGACGCGGCGCGTTCCTGCATGCCAAGCGTCCCGCTGCCACCGGGATTCGGCCGCCAGGATCCGCCACCGTCGTTGGCAATCTGCAGCGTGAAGACGTCGTCCCGGCAATCCAGTGTCACGACAATGGCGTGCGCGCGGCCATGGCGAATGGCATTGGTCACAGCCTCGCGCATGAAGCGGAATAAATTCATCGCACTTGGCGCTGCGATCGGCACATCGGGAACTTCCGAGCCCTGGCGCCACTCCAGCGTCACCCCGAAGGCTTCGAGACGCTCCTCCATTTCATCGCGGATCTGCGCCAGCACTTCAAGCAGGGTTCCTGGCGGCCGCCGCGAACGCGACACGATGTCACGCAGATCGTAGATGATCGAGCGCACGAGGTCGGCGTGGCGCACGTCGTTGACTGTATGCAGCAAGGCCAGCAGCTTGACGCCGATATCGTCGTGAAGGTCACGGAAGATCTGTGCACGCTCCTGCGCAGCGATCTTCTCGCGCTCCTGCCCTT
>JALYJV010000347.1 GCA_030775105.1 Pseudomonadota bacterium
GCACCAGCCAGGTCGAACACCTGTTGCCGCAGCGGCCGGAGTTCGTCGTCCAGGGGACGACCAGTGGCTGGCAGGTGGCCGGCTCCTACCTGGTGCTCGGTATCGAGCACATCCTGGGCGGTATCGATCATCTGCTGTTCGTGCTGGCGCTGCTGCTGATCGTGCGCGGTGCGAGGCCGATCATCCTGACCATCACGGCGTTCACCGTCGCGCACAGCATCACGCTGGTCGCGGCAACGCTCGGCTGGGTGACGGTGCCGGGACCGCCGGTGGAGGCGATCATCGCGCTCAGCATCGTATTCGTCGCAGCCGAGGCCGTGCACGGCCTGCAAGGGCGGCCGGGACTCACCGCCCGCGCGCCGTGGGTCGTGGCATTCAGCTTCGGCTTGCTCCATGGTTTCGGGTTCGCGGGGGCGCTTGCGGAAGTTGGCCTGCCGCAGAAGGCGATTCCCGTGGCGCTCCTGATGTTCAATGTCGGCGTGGAAATCGGCCAGTTGGTGTTTGTGGCGTTCCTGCTGGGTGTGGGTGCCTTGCTGGTGCGGATGCCAGTGGCGTTGCCCCGTTGGACTCACAGCGTGCCGCCCTATGCCATCGGCACCGTGGCGATGTTCTGGGTCCTGGAACGCATCGGCGCGTTCTGGGCCTGAACTATTGAGCCGGGATCGTGATCAGCGGCAGCTTGTCCGCGGGTCCGGTGTCGGCGAGCGTGAAGAAGAACATGACGGCCGACATTGCGCGCTTGGTCTGCCAGTCGTTGTCCTCGATCCAGAACCAGTGGTCACGGTACTGAATGGCTGCAAAGTGACTCTTGGGCGGTTCCTTGCCGCTCCTGATCTTCACACCGGGCCCTGCCGTATTAGGCAGCGAAGGCGTCGCGCTCTGGTCGGCGACATGCGCGGCGGGTATATCCACGTAGCTCGCGAACGCACCCATGATCTGGAGCATCGAGCGGCTGTTCACTGCGAGCTGGTTGCCGGTGCCCGGCATCGGCGAATACAGCAACGAGAACTGCTGGACGTCGGGCGGCAGCTTGAGGAGGCGTCGAACTTCCGCCGCCTTGGTGGCGATCTCGGGCGTGACGTCGTCGCGCCGGAAGAAGATCACGCCGGTCGCGCCCTTATCCTTGTCGTCCTCAACCCGCATGCCGACCGCGCCCGCAAGCTGCACCTCACGCATGAGCTGTAGCGCCTGCACGAATTCGGGATCGGCATCGCGTACCGTGCCGCCGGCGGTGGAACGGTTGCGCACGCCGTTCAGCGACTCGACGGTCAGTCCGAGGATGAAGTCGGCCGCGTAACCGGATTGGAGCATGAAGAAGATGTTCTTCGGGTCGATCGGCGTAATCAGCCCGCGCAGGAATTTCTCGCCGGTCATCGGCACGAAGGTGATCGTCGGCCGGTCGGTGTAAACGGCCTGGCCGCCGAGCGACCCGTAGTTTCCCTGCACGGCACCGGAGGAGGACACTACGCCGTTGACCGTGACGCCCGTCTGGAGCGAGTAACCTGCGACGATGGACGCGACGTCCACGAATACCGGCAGGTCCATGTAGCGCAGCTTGACGATATTGAGGAGCGTCTGCTGCTTCCAGGAGTCGGCGACGGCCGTGGCGTAGTCGAAGCGGTCCACCGCAATGCGCGCGGGGCCAATGCTGGTGCAGCCGCACAGCGCGGCTACCGCCGCGGCCAGCAACGCGCAGAACCTTTTCATTCCGTTGGGCCCCCTGTTGTCGGCTGGATCATAGTCCGCTTGCGGTAGGCTTGGACAGTGAGGCGTCCGCTGAGGGGCGAGCGTGTAGAATATAGGTGATTCCATGACCCGCGCGATCCAGATCCACGAATATGGCGGCCCGGAAGTGCTGCGGTACGAGGACGTGCCGCTCGGCAGGCTCGGCGCGCGCCAGCTTCGCGTCCGGCACACGGCGATCGGCGTCAATTTCATCGATACCTACGAGCGCTCCGGCCTGTATGCCGTAAGGTTGCCAGCCGTGCTTGGGCGCGAGGCAGCTGGCACGGTCATCGAGGTTGGCCGCAGCGTCACGAAATTCAAGGAAGGCGATCGCGTCGCTTACGCCGGTGATAAGGCGGGCGCCTATGCGGACGAGCGAGTCGTCGATGCGGCGCGCATCGTGGCATTGCCGGAGTCGATCTCGGATCAGCAGGCGGCGGCTATGATGCTTAAGGGCCTGACGGCCTGGTTCCTGCTCCGGCGCTGCTATCGCGTCAAGCGCAATGAATTCATTCTGTTGCATGCGGCGGCCGGCGGCGTCGGATTGATCGCGACGCAATGGGCGTCCGCGCTGGGCGCAAAGGTCATCGCAGTCGTCAGCACGGATGAGAAGGCCGGCCTTGCACGCGAGAATGGCGCAGCCCAAGTGCTCATCAGCACGCGCGAGGACGTGGTCGCGCGAGTACGTGCGATTACTCGCAATAAAGGCGTGTCAGTCGTTTATGACGGCGTCGGCAAGGACACGTTCTTCGCGTCGCTCGATTGCCTGCGTCCGCGCGGCCTGATGGTGAGTTACGGCAATGCGTCAGGACCGGTACCGCCGATCCCGCCGCTCGAGCTGACGCGCCGTGGCTCGCTGTTCCTGACTCGGCCGACGCTGTTTCACTACACGGCGAAGTCATCGGAACTCGCGCGCGGCGCACGCGAACTGTTCGAGGTCGTCACGAGCGGGAAGGTACGAATCTACATCGGCCAGACCTATCCGCTGGCCCAGGCCTCTCAGGCGCATCACGACCTCGAAGCGCGCCGCACGACAGGCAGTACGCTGCTGATCCCCTGACGGTGCTTTAAAGGGGACGCAACCCTTTTTTAAAGGGGACGTAACCCTTTAATTGATTCTCATAAAGGGTTGCGTCCCCTTTAAAAGCCCGGTGAGTGAGCCTGGGCCCCGTGTCGAAAGACGTGGGGCCTTTTTCTGGGAACTTCCTAGAACCGGTACTTGAGCGAGGTGCCCACGCTGTAATCGACGGTATCGGCTGTTTCGTCAGGGGGATCGCTGTCATAACTGCCATTGAACGACAGGTCGATGTAGAAATCCTTGACGATTTCGCGATCCAGCGAGACCGCCATATTGGCGCGATACCGGCCCGATTCGCTCAGGCTCGGCAGGACCAGCAGCCTGCTGGTAAGCGAGGTCTTCGGGTATTTGAAGCGGAATACTTTCCAGCGCAGACCCAGCAGCCCTTCGACATTCTGCTGATCGTCGCCGATGCCATGGGTCCACTCCTGCACGACGCCGACGCCGGCATAGGTGGAAAATTCTGATTCCGCCTGGCGCACCCAGTATTTTCCCCGTGCCCCACCCAACAACAGACGCCCGTCGATGCCTTGCTGTTCATTGCTTTCGTAGGCAGCAATTCCCAGCCAGAAGTAATCAGCAGGTCGCAGAAACTGGTTGTTGTACGAGATGCCGTACTGGCTCAAGGAGCCGGTTTCGTCGGTATCCGTGGCCTGGTAGTTGCCTTCCAGGGTCGAGATGTTCTTCTCCGACCGGTACTCGGTATCGAATGCAAATGACAGGCTGCTGACGCCGGATGACTTGGTCTGGTCGAAGCCGAGCGATACCGAACCGGTGAGCCGCTCGATGAATCCGCTCTCGAGTTGATTGACCACGGCGACGTCCTCGACGGCCAGGTTCACGTCTCCGGACTGATTCGCGATCACGATGTGGCCGGTTTGCGCCGCCGCCGCGAGCGTGCCGCTGTACTGGATCCCCGCATTCGATTCGACGAAGAACGTGTGCGGACTGTCGATACGGGCGATATCGAGCCAATCGACGCTGACGGTGCCGAGGCTGTCCGTCTTGAGCGATAGCTGGCCGTACCGGAGTTCCAGGATCTCGCCGGTAACCCGGTCGCCATTGACCAGCGTGATGACATCGCTCTTTTCTCGAGCATTTGCCGGAGACGGCA
>JALYJV010000348.1 GCA_030775105.1 Pseudomonadota bacterium
AGATGTAGGCGATCTCGACGAGGAACTGGCGATCAGCGGGTTCACCGACGTCACCTTCGACATACTCGAAGTTAGCGGCGCTGACCATGCCCTGCGGGCGCGAGGCGAGACGATATTGCGGATTTCTGGGCGGATTCTTGGACATGGACGTTCTCAGCTGTTGAGGGTGGCGAGCGCAAGTTCGACATAACGCTGCGGTTGTTCGAGGTCGGGGAAATGCCCGCACTCCGGAAAGTGAATGATTTCGGTCTGCGGTAGCAGATCGAGCAGGGATTCGGCGCGCGTGCGGCGATGGCTGCGATCACGATCGCCCCACAGCATCGTCACCGGCTGCGTCACGCCGCGCAGCTCAGCCTCTTGTGCGCCGGACAGGCCCTGCACAACACTGGCGAGGCAGAAGCAGCCGCCATGCGTCAGCGCATGATCGGCGGTGTGCAGGAATGCCGGACGGGTCGCGGGCTCCGGCAGTGCGATGTCGTACCAGACCTTGGCGAAACGCCGCCGTGCGCCGCGCATCAGCAACTGACCGACGACGGGGATCTGCAGCGGCTTCGGCACATTGCGGGGTATCCACTCACGCATCGCCTGCATCGACGGCGTCTGGCACAGCAGCAGGCGCCGGATTCGCTGTGGCGCAAGCTTCGCGATGGCAATCGCATACAGGCCGTTGGAGCAGCTGAAGTGCAATGCGGCTTCGCGTACATCGAGCGCATCCATCACCGCGAGCACGACTGCGGCGCCATCCTGCAGACGATGACGATAGGCCACAGCCGGCTGTGAATGACCGAAGCCGGGCAGGTCAAAACAGATCACACGCGCATGCGCGCGCAGCGCTTCGATCACCGGCAGATGATGCTCGATGACATTGGGCCCGTCCGGCACCATCAGCATCACCGGACCTTTGCCGCCGGAGTCGAACACACGAATGCGCCCGAAGCGCGTCGCGAACATCCGCGTGCCCTCCGGCCAGTCCGCCGTGTCATCCCCACCGAAGTGACGGTTGAGCAGGCTGTCCAGTGCAAAGGCAGGCATGACGTGTTCCGGATTACGCCGGTTTGCGACTGCTGCTGTAGGCGGCCATCGCGTCCTTTGACACGTAGCGAGCGAGTTCCATCTTGCCGATCGCGTTGCGATGCACTTCGTCCGGGCCATCGGCAAGACGCAGCGTGCGCGCCTGCGCGTACGCATACGACAGGCCAAAGTCGTCGGTCATGCCACCGGCGCCATGGACCTGCATCGCCCAGTCGATGACCTGGCAAGCCATGTTCGGTGCGGCGACCTTGATCATCGCGATCTCTTTCGCCGCGATCTTGTTGCCGACTGTATCCATCATGTACGCGGCCTTGAGCGTCAGCAGGCGCGCGGAATCGATCAGGATGCGCGACTCGGCGATACGCTCCAGCGTCACCGTCTGCGCAGCAACCGGCTTGCCGAAAGCGACGCGCTGCAGCGAGCGCTTACACATCTTCTCCAGCGCACGTTCGGCGAGACCAATCAGCCGCATGCAGTGGTGGATGCGGCCCGGTCCGAGACGGCCCTGGGCGATCTCGAAGCCACGACCTTCACCGAGCAGCATGTTGCTCGCCGGCACGCGGACATTGTCGAACTGGATTTCGGCGTGGCCATGCGGCGCATCGTCGTAACCGAACACCGGCAGGTGGCGCAGGATGTTGACGCCCTGGGTGTCGCGCGGCACGAGGATCATCGACTGCTGGCTGTGCCGGCTCGGATTGTCCGGGTCGGTCTTGCCCATCACGATGAAGATCTTGCAGCGCGGATCGTTCGCGCCCGAAGTCCACCACTTGCGGCCATTGATGACGTACTCGTCGCCGTCGCGTTCGATCCGGCAGGCGATGTTCGTCGCGTCCGAGGATGCAACTTCCGGTTCGGTCATTGCAAAAGCCGAGCGGATCTCGCCGTTGAGCAGTGGCTTGAGCCACTGTTCCTGCTGCGCCGGTGTGCCGTAGCGCGCGAACACTTCCATGTTGCCGGTGTCCGGCGCGGAGCAGTTGAACACCTCGGGTGCCCACAACACGCGGCCCATGATCTCGCACAGCGGCGCGTACTCAAGATTGCTCAGCCCCGCGCCATGTTCCGACTCCGGCAGGAACAGATTCCAAAGGCCGGCTTCCTTTGCCTTGGCTTTCATCGTCTCGATGATTTGTGTCGGCTGCCAGCGATCGCCCTCCGCGACTTCGGCGAAGAAGCGTGTCTCGTTCGGATAGATGTGTTCGTCCATGAACGCGTTGAGGCGTTTCATCAGATCGAGGGACTTCTGGGAGTATTCAAAGCTCATGGGGTTCGTCCGTTTTGTGGCGGCGCGTCAGGGTTTGCGCGCAAGAATTTTTTCGACCTGATGCCAGGCCAGGTCAGACAGTGGCTTCGCGGCGGCGCCCATCTGTTGCGCCTGTGCGCTTGACGCCGTGCCGTCTTTCACCCGCCCCATGATCCCCTGCAGGATCGCGGCGAGGCGGAACAGGTTGTAGGCCATGTAGAAATCCCAGTGGTCGGGATCAATCGGGCCGCGGCCGGTGCGCTCGCAGTACGTTCGCACGTACTCGGCCTCCGACGGAATGCCGAGCTCGGCGAGCTTCGCGCCGCCGAGACCGCGGAACACGCCGGCCGGGATGTGCCAGGTCATGCAGTGATACGCGAAGTCGGCGAGCGGATGACCGAGCGTCGACAGTTCCCAGTCGAGCACCGCGAGCACGCGCGGCTCGTTTGGGTGGAAGATCATGTTGTCGAGGCGATAGTCGCCGTGGACGATCGTGGTCTCGTCGCCGGGCGGAATGTGTTCCGGCAGCCACGCGATCAGGCGATCCATCGCATCGATGCGTTCGGTCTCCGATGCACGGTACTGCTTGGTCCAGCGGCTGATCTGGCGCGCGAAGTAGTTGCCGGGCTTGCCGTAGTCGGCGAGGCCGATCGCCGCATGGTCGACCGTGTGCAGCTCGGCGATGACGCGATTCATCTCGTCGAGCATCGTGCGGCGCACGTCCGGCGTCAGTCCAGGTAGCGCCGGATCCCACAGCACGCGACCTTCGACGCAATCCATGATGTAGAAGGCCGTGCCGATCACCGACTCGTCTTCGCACAGGCAATAGGTCTTGGCGACCGGGACCTTGCTGCCGGCGAGCGCGCTAATCACCTGGTACTCGCGATCGACCGCGTGCGCGGAGGCGAGCAGCTTGCCCGGCGGCTTGCGCCGCAGCACGTAGTTCTTGCCGCCAGCGCTGAGCCGGTAGGTCGGATTCGACTGGCCGCCCTTGAACTGCTCGACGCTCAGCTCGCCGCTGTACCCGGCGACATGCTGTTGCATGTAGCGCTGTAGTGCGGGGATGTCGAAGCGATGCTTTTCCTGCACCGGCATGGTAATCGCGGGCGTGCTCATGCTCATGCCACCTGCGGTGTGATGACGAGCTTGCCCGAGACCTTGCGGTCCATCAGCTGGCGGATTGCTGCAGCACCCTGGCTCAATGGGAACGTACCGGCGATGTGCGGCTTGAGCTTGCCTTCCTTGAGCCAGCCCAGCAGCACGCGCAGATCCATCAGGTTGTTCATCGCCTCGCGCTTGGCGTAGTCGCCCCAGAACACGCCGACGATGTCCGCGCCCTTTAGCAGCGGCAGGTTCAGCGGAATCTTCGGGATCTCGCCATTGGCAAAACCGATGACCAGGAAACGCCCGCGCCACGCGATGCTGCGGAACGCCGCCTCGCTGTAATCACCACCGACCGGATCGTAGACGACGTTGACGCCCTTGCCGCCAGTCAGTTCCTTGATCCTCCCCTTGAGGTCTTCGGTGCTGTAATTGATCAGCTCATCCGCGCCGTGATCCCTGCAGACCGCGAGTTTCTCCGGTGTTGAAGCGGCGGCGATGACCTTGGCGCCGAGTGCCTTGCCGATCTCGATCGCGGCGAGGCCAACGCCGCCGGAGGCGCCGAGCACGAGCAGGGTTTCGCCGGCCTTGAGGGCGGCACGGTCCTTCAGCGCGTGATACGACGTCGCATAGGTCATGACGAACGAGGCCGCCGTGACGTAGTCCATCTCCGCCGGCATCGGGATCAGCGCGCGCGAATCGGCGAGCAGCAATTCGGCAAATGCGCCCCAGCCGGTGAACGCAATCACCTTGTCGCCGACCTTGACGTTCTTGACCTTGGCACCGACTGCCTCGACCACCCCCGAGCATTCACCGCCGGCCGAGAACGGCAGGTCCGGCTTGAACTGGTACTTGCCCTGGATGATCAGGGTGTCGGGAAAATTGACGCCGGCGGCATGCACGCGCACCAGCGCCTGGTATTCGTCCGGCGCGCCGATCGCGACGTCTTCGAGAGCGAGGGATTCCGGCGGACCGTAGGATTTGCAGAGTAGAGCTTTCATGGGGGATTCAAGGCATCGGGTTGGTGGGCGCGCGGCCGTCGATGATGTCGCGCAGGCGCATCTCGACCGCAGGTTTGATGTTCGGGTGCGTCAGGATGTAGAAGCGATTCGCCTTCACGGCATCCATCGTGATGCGCGCAACGTCGGCGGCCGACAACTTGCCGGAACGCACCGCCTTGCGCACGCGCTCCTCGTACTCGGCGGAAAGCGGGTTCGCGGCCTTCAGACCTTCGGGCCGATGCGCCGGCGAGTCGGCGATGCCGGTGTTGACAAAGGCTGGGCACAGCACCGAAACGCCGATCGCCGCGTGCACTGCGGTCAGCTCATGGTGCAGGACTTCCGACATCACAACGACGCTGTGCTTCGTGACGCAGTAGATGCTCGACGCCGGCACGGCAAGCAGGCCGGCAACCGACGCGGTGTTGACGATGTGGCAGCTGTCCTTCTGCACAAGCATGCGCGGTACGAAGCTGCGGATGCCGTGGACGACGCCCATCAGGTTCACGCCAATCACCCACTCCCACTCATCGAGCGTCGTTGTCCAGGTCGGCCCCGCGACGGCGACACCGGCGTTGTTGAACAGCAGGTTCGCAGCGCCGAACTTCGCGTAGGTTGCGGTGGCCAGCGCTTCGACTGATTCGGCTTTCGATACATCAACGCGCTGCAGCAGCGTCTGGGTCTCCTCTGGCAGCAATGCCTGGGTCGCACGCAGCGCATCTTCATTGATGTCTGCGAGTGCAAGGCGCATGCCTTCCTGCGCGCAGAGAATCGCGAGTTCGCGACCGAAGCCGCTGCCCGCGCCGGTGATGACGGCGACTTTGCCCTTGAGTTCGTTCATGGTTTATGCAGTCAGGTAGCCGCCGTCGACGTTCAGGCAGACACCGGTGGTATAGCTCGCGCCTGGCGACACCAGGTACAGCACCGCTGCGGCCATTTCATCCGGATGCGCAACGCGCGCCATCGGCACCTTGCCGCCCATGACCTTCATCAGTTGCGGATTGTTGACCAGCGCCGACGCGAATTTCGTATCGGTGATGCCCGGCAGCAGCGCGTTGACGCGCACGTGCTCAGGTGCCCACTCCTTGGCGCAGGCATGCGTCATCGAGATCACCGCGGCCTTGGTGATCGAGTAGATGCCCTGGTAAGGGCCGGGAATCACACCGTTGACCGACGCGGTGTTGACGATCGCGCCGCCGCCGTTCTTCTTCATCAGCTTGTAACCGGCGGCCGACATGAAGAAGTACCCGCGGATGTTGACGTCGAGGGTCTTCTGGAACGCGCTCAGGTCGGTGTCGGCAATCGGGCCGAAATAAGGGTTGGCAGCGGCATTGTTGACGAGGATGTCGAGTCGGCCGTGCTTCTGCTCGATCATCGCGAACACCGCATCGATCTGAGCCATCTCGCCAATATGGCAGGCAAAGGCTTCGGCCGAACCGCCTGCGGCCTTGATCTCATCGACAACGCGGTCGCAGCCATCGATCTTGCGGCTCGACACGATCACATGCGCGCCGTAGGCGCCGAGGGTCTTGGCGATCGACTCGCCGATGCCGCGGCTCGCGCCGGTGACCAGCGCCACCTTGCCGCTGAGGTCGAACATCTGCTTTGGGGCGGGGGTCGGATTCGTTGTCTGGGGGGCAGTCATGGCGCGATCTCTGGGGCAGGGGTTTGCGGGGCTTGCCGCAGACTAGGCCTGGGCTTAGGATCATTCCAATGAATAATCTGCATCCCCTGGGATAAAGACGGTGCATCTGCATCGTATCGATCTGAATCTGCTGGTCGTGCTCGACGCCATCTTCAGCGAAGGCGGCATCACCAAGGCCGGCGAGAAGCTGCACCTGACCCAGCCGGCGATCAGCCATGCGCTCGGGCGCCTGCGCGAGATGTTCAACGACCCCCTGTTCATCCGCGAAGGCCGGCGCATGGTACCGACGCCGCTCGCGCGCAATCTGATGCAGCCGGTGCGGCGCACCCTGCACAGCCTTGAAGTCACACTCAACGAACTGCAGCAGTTCGATCCGGCAATGACCCAGCGGCATTTCCAGATCGCGGTGCGCGATGTGCTCGAGGCCACGGTGTTGCCACCGCTGCTTGCACGGGTTGCGACGGCTGCGCCTTCGGTCGACATCAGCGCAATCCGTACCGATCGCCGCACGCTGGAATCGGAGCTCGCCGCCGGCAGTCTCGACGCCGCGCTCGATGTGCTGTTGCCGTTGTCCGATGACATCCGCCACCAGCTGGTCTCGACAGACCGGCTCGTTGTTGTAGCGCGAGCAGGGCATCCGGCGACTACGAAGTCACTCAATCTCGCCGCCTACCTGCGCGCGCATCACGTGCTCGTCAGCTCACGCCGCACAGGCCCCGGCATGGAAGATGTCGAACTCAACCGCCAAGGCCTCAAGCGCCGCGTCCGCCTGCGCTGCCAGCACTACTTCGCGGCATGCCGCGTCGTCAGCCAGAGTGATCTTTTGCTGACGATGCCGGAGCGCTATGCCCAGATCGCCAACCAGCAATTCAACAATCAGATCCTCACATTTCCGATGGACATGCCGTCGATGGATGCGTATCTGTACTGGCACGCGAGCGTCGAGAGCGAGCCGGCGAACCGCTGGCTGCGCGAACAGCTCATCGCAACGGTTGGGCAGTTGCCGAAGTAGCGGGGAAGGCTTTTTGTGAAGCGCAGCAGATTCCGGCGTGCACGCCAAACGGCAAAGGGAGGGAGGCTCGATGAAGGGTCAAGCATGCCAATGGAGGCTGGTCGCGATCATGGCCTGTTTCGTGGCGCCCACATGGGCGGAGGAGCCCAAGCTGCGCTGTGGCGACGCGCGGGTAACCTATTCCGACATCGCCGCCGAGTGGCGGTCCAACGTGCAGCTGATCGGAACGGCAAATCCGGTCAGCAAGTCGGTGCAGGCACAGCTCGAGCCCCCAGTATTCACGGAAGAAAAGTCTCGTCACTCCCGTATGCTCAAGCCCGACACGATGCGGACAGGTCCTTGGACGACGACGATCTATGTTTACGAAGGGACAGGGACTGAGCCGATCCTCGCTATCAAGGTGGCGGAGCATGCCAATGCCGGACCATACGTCACATGGATCAACGAGAAGCTGCTGCATATCGTCGCGTTCTGGGGGCGCATCGCAGGTTCCGAGCTGATCCTCGATGTCGAGAAAATGAAATGGATCTATGCAGAAGATGCGCACTACGGCCAGATGGTCGAGCCCTGCAGGGAGTGAATCTTTGCAACTGCGCGTTTCGAGTTTCAACAGCTAAGATTTCGCCGAATTGAACGCGATATTCAGGGAGGAAGAATGACGACAGACATCCTCATCGGCAAGGGCGAGACCCCGCAGCTGATACTCGGCGCCTACGCCAATCGTCACGGCCTCGTCGCCGGCGCGACCGGCACCGGCAAGACGGTGACGCTGCAGATCCTTGCCGAAGGGTTTTCCGAGATCGGCGTGCCGGTGTTCGCGGCGGACATCAAGGGCGATCTGTCCGGCATTGCGATGGCTGGCGAGGCCAAGCCCAAGCTGGTCGAGCGCGCTGCGCAGATCGGCGTTGCAAATTACGCACCTGCTGCGTGCCCGACCGTGTTCTGGGATGTGTTCGGCGCATCCGGGCACCCGATCCGCGCGACGGTGTCGGATATGGGGCCACTGCTGTTGTCGCGTCTGCTCGATCTGTCCGACGTGCAGGATGCGGTGCTGAGCCTGGTGTTCAAGTACGCCGACGATCAGGGATTGTTGCTGCTCGATCTCAAGGATCTGCGCGCGACGCTGATGCATGTCGCCGACAACGCCAAGGCGCTCGGTAGTGAATATGGTCTCGTCAGCAAGGCATCGATCGGTGCGATCCAGCGCGCGCTGCTGCAGCTCGAAGAGGACGGCGCGGAAGCGTTCTTCGGCGAACCGGCACTGGACCTGAACGACTTCATGCGCACCGATCTGACCGGCCGCGGCATCGTCAACGTGCTTGCCGCCGACAAGCTGTTCCAGAAGCCCAAGCTGTATTCGACCTTCCTGCTGTGGCTGCTGTCGGAGCTGTTCGAGAACCTGCCTGAACAGGGCGATGCCGAGAAGCCGAAGCTGGTGTTCTTCTTCGACGAAGCGCATTTGCTGTTCAAGGACGCGCCCAAGGCACTGGTCGAGAAGATCGAACAGGTCGTGCGCCTGATCCGCTCGAAGGGCGTTGGTGTGTATTTCGTGACGCAGAACCCGCTGGACCTGCCCGACGAAGTGCTCGGCCAGCTCGGCAACCGTGTGCAGCACGCGCTGCGCGCGTTCACGCCGCGCGACCAGAAGGCGGTGCGCGCCGCCGCAGAAACCTTCCGCAGCAATCCGAACCTGAATGTCGAAACCGTGATCACGGAACTCGGTGTCGGCGAAGCGCTGGTGTCGACCTTGCAGGACAAGGGTATCCCCGGCATCGTCGAGCGCACCCTGATCCGCCCGCCGCGTTCGCGCATGGGTGCGATCACGTCGGACGAGCGCAGGCTGGTCATTGGCCGCAGCCCGGTCGCTGGGCGCTACGAAGCCCTGGTCGACCGCGAGTCGGCCTACGAAAAGCTCGCCGCGCGCGCCAAGGCTCCAGCCGCCACGCCGTCCCGAGCACCCGCGCCGCCAGCGGCCGAAGCACCGGACAGCGACGACACCAGCTGGTGGGACCGAGCGACTGGGTCCAAGCCCAGCCGTCCTGCACCCGGCGCGCCCCGCGCGCCCCGCAGTGCGCCTCGCAGTACGGTGGGCCGACGCAGCGACACCGTCGTCGAGGCGGCCGTAAAGAGCGCAACCCGCAGTATCGCCAGCAGCGTCGGTCGCGAGCTGGGGCGCAGCATCCTGCGCGGGGTCCTCGGCTCACTGAAGCGCTAAGCGGGTCTGGGTCTGGGGCCGCGCAGGTATACTGCGCGGCCGTTCTTTCCCCCGTTTGCCCGTTGCCCCGCATGGCTGAACCAATGCCCGCCGCGCTCGCCCTCTGGCTGACCGAACTCCGGCCCGCGCTGGAGTCTGGCCTGCGCGCTTTGGGGCTGGAGCTGCCGGCAACGGCGCAGACACAGCTGCTGATTTATATCGGCGAGCTGTACAAGTGGAACAGTGCCTACAACCTGACCGCGGTACGCGACCCTCAGGGCATGCTGGCGCGCCATGTGCTGGATTCGCTGAGCGTGCTGCCGCTGGTGTCGGGACGGCTGCTGGATGTGGGCGCCGGCGCTGGTCTGCCCGGCATCATTCTGGCGATTGCCAATCCGGCATTGAACGTCAGCGTGCTCGACAGCAATGGCAAGAAGGCGCGCTTCATGCGCCACGCGGTGCGGACTCTGGGCCTGACCAATGTGCAGGTCGAGGAGGCCCGGGTCGACGCGCTGAAGCCGACGCAGGGCTTCGATTGCATCACCAGCCGCGCGTTTGCCTCGCTGGGCGAGTTTTTTGACGCGACCGCCCATTTGCTCGCACCGGGTGGGCAATGGCTCGCCATGAAAGGCAAACTAGAGGACGCTGAGCTGGCGGCTGTGCCGGGGAGCGTGCAGATACTCGAAACCCGTCGCCTGTCGGTGCCGGGGCTCCCCGAAGCTCGGCACGTCGTCATTGCTGCGCTTCACTAAACGTTACGGGGACTGCTGCAAATCATGAGCCACGTCATTGCAGTTGCCAACCAGAAGGGCGGGGTCGGCAAGACCACGACCGCGATCAATCTTGCCGCTTCTCTGGCGTCAACAAAGCGCCGGGTGCTGCTGGTCGATCTTGACGCCCAGGGCAATGCGACGATGGGCGTGGGCGTCGACAAGAGCACGCTCAACAAGTCTGCGCGCGATGTGCTGCTCGAACAGGCGGCGATCCGCGATGTGATCATCGAGTTGCCGAGCCTTGGGCTGTCGCTGCTGCCCGCCAATCCCGACATGACCGAAGCCGAGATCAAGCTGCGAGAAGTGGCGATGGGCGATTTCGCATTGAAGATGGCGCTGGCCGATGTCGCCGACGACTACGACTTTGTGATCCTCGATTGCCCGCCGGCGCTGTCGAAGCTCACGGTCAACGCCCTCGTTGCCGCTGACGGCGTGCTGATCCCGATGCAGTGCGAATACTTCGCGCTCGAAGGTCTCAGCGCGCTGATGGACACGATCCAGAAGATTCGCCGCGTGATCAATCCGCGCCTTGATGTCGAAGGTCTGCTGCGGACGATGTACGACCCGCGCAACAACCTCGCGAACGATGTTTCGAATCAGCTGATCCAGCATTTTGGGGACAAGGTGTATCGCACCCTGGTGCCGCGCAATGTGCGCCTCGCCGAAGCGCCGAGCCATGGCTTGCCGGCGATGGCCTACGACCCGGCTTCGACGGGTGCCAAGGCCTACCTCGCGCTGGCGGGGGAAGTTCTGCGCCGGCATGACGGCGGACAAATGAGATTGAGTGCATGAGCGTCAAGAAGCGTGGACTGGGACGTGGTCTCGACGTGCTGCTGAGCAGCGCCGCATCCGGCAATGAGCCGGGCGAAGGTGCAGGCGAGGAACTGCGCGATCTGCCGCTGGATTGCCTGCACGCGGGCAAGCACCAGCCGCGCCGTCACTTCGATGCCGCCGCGCTGGAGTCGCTGGCTGAATCGATCCGCTCGCAGGGCGTCGTGCAACCGATCGTCGCGCGCCCCGCGGGTGCCAATCGCTACGAGATCGTCGCCGGCGAACGTCGTTGGCGCGCCGCGAAGCTCGCTGGGCTCAAGACCGTGCCGGTGGTTGTCCGTGTGCTCGATGAGCGCACGTCGATGGCCGTGGCGCTGGTCGAGAACATCCAGCGCGCCGACTTGAATCCGCTCGAAGAAGCAGAGGCCCTGAACAAGCTGATCAAGGAATGCGGACTTACCCACGAGAAGGCCGCCGCTGCGGTGGGTCGTTCACGTGCGCACATCAGCAACCTGCTGCGCGTGATGGAACTCAACGAAGACGTGCAGACCCTGCTGCGCAACGGCCACCTGAGCCTCGGCCATGCCAAGGTTTTGCTCGCGCTGGAGGGGGCGGTGCAATCGACGGTCGGCAAGCTCGTCGTGGAACGTCAGCTGTCGGTGCGTCAGACCGAAGCGATAGTGCAGGCCCAGATTGAAGGAGCGCCCGCGCCCAAGGCCGCAAAGAAATCTGCCGCGCCCGTGCTCGAAAAGCAGATCAGCGAACGCCTTGGCCTGCCCGTGCGGCTGCAGCAGACCGACGCCGGCCGTGGCAAGCTCACGGTGAGCTTCCGCAGCTCCAAGGAACTGGAAAAGCTGCTGAAGTTGATCGGCTAGGCGGAACCGGGTCCGGCCTTTAGCGCGCCGCCTTCAGCTTGGCGTCGAAGTAGGCAATGGTCTTGACCAGACCGTCGCGCAGGGCGACGTTCGGCGTCCAGTCGAGCATCTCACCCGCCTTGCTGATGTCCGGCTGACGTTGGCGCGGGTCGTCCTGCGGCAGCGGCTTGAAGCACAGCTCGGACGATGAGCCGGTGAGATCGATCACTTGCTCGGCGAGCGCGCGGATCGTGAACTCGCCCGGGTTGCCGAGATTGATCGGCCCCGTGACTTCCGGTGCCGAATTCATCAGGCGAAAGAGGCCATCGACCAGATCGTCGACGTAGCAGAACGAGCGCGTCTGGCTGCCGTCGCCGTAGAGCGTGATGGGCTGATTCTGTAGCGCCTGCATGATGAAGTTCGACACCACGCGGCCGTCGTTCGGATGCATGTTTGGGCCGTAGGTGTTGAAGATGCGCGCAACCTTGATCTGCAGGCGATGCTGGCGGTGGTAATCGAAGAACAAAGTCTCCGCGCAACGCTTGCCCTCGTCGT
>JALYJV010000349.1 GCA_030775105.1 Pseudomonadota bacterium
GGCGATGTAGACCATGATGCCGATGAAGGCGAACAGCATCGCCAGACCACCCTTGGTGGCCAGCTCATCACCGACCTGGGGGCCGACGAATTCGATGCGGCGCAGCGAGATGTTGTTCTCGGTGGAGTGCAGCGCCTGCAGGATGTTGGTGCTGACCTGCGCCGACGACACATCCTCTGCGGGCGGCAGGCGAATCAGTACAGCGGTACTCGCACCGAAGTACTGCACCACGGCACGCTCGTAGCCAGCAGCCGCCAGATCGGTACGCACCTGATCAAGCTCAACGGTCTGCGGGTATTCGACCTCGACCAGCACACCGCCGGTGAAGTCGATGCCCAGATTGAGCCCGCGCATGAGCACGAGGAGAATCGCGGCAGCGGTGAGGATGGCGGAAACCACCAGGCCCACCTTTCGCTGGGCCATGAAGTCGATGTTGGGAACGCGTGCAAAAAATTTCATGTCTTTTCTCCGCGACCGTTACCAGATCGGCAGTTCCTTGATCTGGCGCTTGGCAAAGACCAGTTGTGCCAGCGCACGGGTACCGACAATTGCGGTGAACTGCGAGGTGATGATGCCGATCGCAAGCGTGATCGCGAAGCCCTTGATCGGCCCCTCGCCGAGCGCGAACAGCACCAGCGTCGCAATCAGGCCGGTGACGTTGGCGTCGGCAATTGTCAGGAAGGCGCGCTCGTAGCCGAGCTCGATCGCCGTGTGCGGCTTCGCGCCTCCACGCAACTCTTCGCGGATGCGTTCGTAGATCAGCACGTTGGCGTCGACCGCAATACCCATGTGCAGAACGATACCGACGATGCCCGGCATGGTCAGCGTCGCCTGCAGCAGCGACAGGATCGCTACCAGCAGCACCAGGTTCAACACCAGTGCCGATATCGCGAACAGGCCGAATACGCGGTAGTAGAACAGCATGAACAGCATGACCAGACCGAAGCCGAGCATCGCGGCCTGCGTGCCCTGACGGATGTTGTCAGCGCCCAGGCTCGGGCCGACGGTGCGCTCTTCGACGATCTCGACCGGCGCGGCCAGTGCGCCGGCCTTGAGCAGCAGCGCGAGATCGTGCGCTTCCTTGCTTTCCAGACCGGTGGTCTGGAACTGCTTGCCGAACACGCCACGAATACTCGCGATCGAAATCACTTCCTCGATCTGGCGGTGCTCGCGGATCGGCTCGCCCTTGGCGTTGTAGTTGGTGACAACTTCACGCTCCTTGAACAGCACCGCCATCGGCTTGCCGACGTTCTTCTCGGTGAACGCAAACATGCGCTTGGCGCCGCCGCCATCGAGCTTCACGCTGACGGCGGGGCCACCGTCCTGATCGACCGTTGCAGCAGCGTCAACAAGATTGTCGCCACCGGCAATGATTTCGCGGTTGAGGAGCACCGGACGATTGCCTTCGCGGGTGTAGAACAACTGGGTCCCGACCGGCACGATGCCGCTGCTTGCGGCGGCATAGGCATCTTCCGTAGAGACCGCGCGATATTCCAATGTCGCGGTCGCACCGAGCAGATCCTTGACCCGCGTGGTGTCCTGCACGCCCGGCAGCTGCACGACGATGCGGTTCGGCCCCTGGCGCTGCACCAGCGGTTCGGCAACGCCGAGCTGGTTCACGCGATTGCGCAGGGTCTGCAGGTTCTGCTGCACCGCGAAGTCGACGATGCGCTTGGCTTCGTCTTCGGACAGACGCACTTCCAGCTGCAGCGGTGCGTTCGGCGGCGTGGTCAGCGTGTATTCGGGGAAATCCTTGCCTAGCACCTTGCGCGCAGCCTGGACCTGCTCTTCATTCGCAAATTCAAGGACTCCGGCATCACCCGCCTGGCGGCGGCTGGTGTAGCGCACATCTTCCTTGCGCAGGGTGGCCGGCACTTCGGTGACGATGCGCTCAACCGCACGGGTGCGGACGTCATCGACATCGACTTCGAGCAGGAAGTGCACACCGCCGCGCAGATCGAGGCCGAGGTTCATCGGCTTGGCGCCAAGGGCGCGCAGCCATTCCGGCGTCTTTGAAGCGAGGTTGAGGGCAACGACGAATTCGCGACCGAGTTCGCGCTTGAACAGATCCGCCGCCTGCAGCTGCGTGGACGGATCGTCGAAGCGGACGATCCACTGCGCTTCTTCGAGCTCATTCCCCAACGACTGCATCTGCGCAGCGGCAAGGATGGCATCAACGCGCGTGCCGAAATCGGCCGGCAGCGGATTTCCGCTGGCCTGCGAAATCTGCACTGAAGGATCGTCCCCGTAGATGTTCGGCGCCGCGTAAATGGCGCCGAACATCAGGGCAACAACCAGGATCACGTACTTCCAGGTGGGATAGGGTTTCATGAACTAGAACTCAACACGCGGCGCACCGCCGGCGTACGGGAACACAGCCGCCATCAAAGCGCTTTCAGGGTGCCCTTGGGCAGGACGCTGGTGATCGATGCTTTCTGCACCTTGACCGCGACGTTGTCGGCGATCTCGACCGTGATATAGGCGTCGGTGATGTTGACGACCTTGCCGGCGATACCGCCTGCGGTGATCACTTCATCCCCCTTGGCCATTGCACCAAGCATGTCGCGGTGTTCGCGGCTGCGCTTCATCTGCGGACGAATCAGCATGAAGTAGAACAGCACCACCAACACGATCAGCGGCAGGAACTGCATGATCGGATTCGCCGGCGTGGCAGCGGCCTGCGCATAAGCAGGACTAATCAGGAAATCGAGCACAGAACAGACTCCGTGTAGGCCCGTGAAGGCATAGGGTCAAAAAATAAGTCGCGGATTATGCCACGGGTCAGCTGGACTGACCCTAGCCCCCGGCCGGTCCGCGATGGGTCGACGCAGCACCCTGCCCCTGCACTGGGGGCAACGCGGGCTCATTCAAGGGCGACCGTGCCCAAAGCCCGCTCAGGCCTGGCGGCGGCCAATGCCCTGGTAGACAAACCCTTCATCGGCAAGCTGCTCCGGATCGTACTGGTTGCGTCCATCGAGCAGCAGCGGCCGGCGCAGGCGCGCCTTGATCGCAGCGAAGTCCGGGCTGCGGAATTGTGCCCATTCGGTGACCAGGACAGCGCATCGGCCCCATCGCAGGCATCCTCGGCACTCGCCGCCAGCTTGAGATCCGCCCGCTCGCCGTAGATCCTGGCGGTCGCATCCATCGCGATCGGATCAAAGGCCTGGACCTTGCCGCCTTCGGCCCAGATCGCCTCCATCAGCGCCCGGCTCGGCGCCTCGCGCATGTCGTCGGTATTCGGTTTGAAGGCCAGCCCCCAGATCGCAATCGTCTTGCCCTTGATCGGCCCCAGATGCGTCTTGAGGCGACTGAACAGCACCGACTTCTGATGCTCATTCGCTGCCTCGACGGCATTGAGAATCTTCAGCTCATGGCCCTGTTCCGCTCCGGTACGCACCAGAGCTTTGACGTCCTTGGGAAAGCATGAGCCGCCGTAGCCGCATCCCGCATAGAGAAAATAGGTGCCGATGCGCTTGTCCGAGCCGATGCCGCGACGCACGCTTTCGATGTCCGCACCGACCGACTCGGCCAGCAAAGCGAGTTCGTTCATGAACGAAATGCGCGTCGCCAGCATTGCGTTGGCGGCGTACTTGGTCAGCTCCGCCGATTCAATGTCCATCGCCATCAAGCGATCACGATTGCGGCTGTACGGCGCGTAGAGCTGGCGCATGAGTTCCAACGCGCGCTCGCTGTCGGTGCCGACAACGATGCGGTCGGGTCGCATGAAGTCCTCTACCGCTGCACCTTCCTTGAGGAATTCCGGGTTCGAAACCACGTCGAACTCGATCCTGGCACCGCGCGCCGTCAGCGCCGCATCCAGCGCAGCGCGCACTTTCTTCGCCGTGCCCACCGGCACGGTCGACTTGGTGCAGACCACGCGATAATCCGGCATGTGCTCGCCGATCGTCCGCGCCACCTGCAACACGTACTGCAGATCGGCCGAACCGTCCTCCTGCGGGGGTGTACCGACCGCAATGAAGATGATCTGACCATGGCTGACCGCCTGCGCGGCATCCGTCGTGAACTGGATACGGCCGGAGCGCGCGTTGCGCACCAGCAGCTGATCGACGCCCGGCTCGTAAAACGGGCAATGACCGTCCTTGAGCGTCTGCACGCGCGCGGCATCGACGTCGACGCAGACAACCTGATTGCCTGAATCAGCCAGACATGCCGCGGTGACAAGGCCCACATAACCGGAACCGAATACGGTGACTTTCATGATCGTGATCTGTCCGAAGAGGGGCGCATTGTAAGGGGCGCACTGTTGCAGTAGCAGCCTGTATGGGTAGGTCATTGCGCCAAAGTGCTGTGCTAGCCTGACGCCCCCTTTTTCACACCGGACCGGCACATGGCCAGCTACAAGGCACCTCTGCGCGAAATCAGCTTCGTTCTGGATGACGTCCTCAAGGTCGGACAGCTCACACAGATCGAGGAATACGCCGAAGCCACGCCGGAAACCCTGCTGGGCCTGGTCGAGGAAGCCGCCAAGCTGATCGAACAGCAACTCGGCCCGCTGCATTCCAGTTCCGATGCCCAGGGCTGCGTCCTCAAGGACGGTGAGGTCACCGTTCCCAAGGGTTTCACCGAATTCTGGAAGATGTACAGCGAAGCCGGCTGGATCGGCATCTCACAGAAATCCGAGTACGGCGGCGCCAACCTGCCATTCACGCTGGGCAAGGTCATCGAAGAGATGCTGTGCTCGGCGAATGTCGCGTTCGCGCTCTACCCCGGCCTGACTCAGGGCTGCTTCGAAGCGCTGGAAGCCTCGGCGTCCGACGAGATCAAACATACCTATCTGCCCAAGCTCGCAACCGGCGAATGGGCCGGCACCATGTGCATCACCGAGCCGCACGCCGGCTCCGACGTCGGCGCGGCGAAGACCAGGGCGACGGCGCAGGACGACGGCAGTTTCCTGATCGACGGCGGCAAGATCTTCATCACCTCCGGCGAGCACCGGATGGCCGGCAACATCGTCCACTTCGTGCTCGCGCGCCTGCCGGATTCGCCGGCCGGCGTGAAGGGCCTGTCGACCTTTGTCGTCCCCAAATTCCTGGTCAATGCCGACGGCAGCAACGGCGCGCGCAACGGCGTCAGCGTGCAGTCGATCGAGCACAAGATGGGCATCAATGGCTCGGTGACCTGCGTCCTGCAGTTCGACGGTGCCAAGGGCTGGATCGTCGGCAAGCCCAACCAGGGCATCCAGAACATGTTCGTCATGATGAACCTGGCGCGCATCATGGTCGGCTTCCAGGGCTTGGGTCAGTGCGAGCTGGCGACGCAGAACGCGATCCGCTATGCCCTCGACCGCAAGCAGGGCAAGGCATTCAACGGCAAGGCCGAGATCATCGAGCACCCGGACGTGCGCCGGATGCTGCTGCAGATGAAAGCGACGACCGAAGGCGCACGGGTGCTCGCCTACGAAACCGCGATGTACGTCGACATCGCGCGCACTCATGCCGACGCGGCGACGCGTGAAGTTGCGCAGGACTGGGTTGATCTCAACACCCCGCTGGTCAAGGCTTTCTGCACCGACTCCGCGGTGGACCTCGGCTCGACCGCGATCCAGGTCTATGGCGGTCACGGCTTCATCAAGGAGCACGGCGTCGAGCAGATCGTGCGCGACTCCAAGATCCTGTGCCTCTACGAAGGCACCAACGGCATCCAGGCGATGGACCTCGTGCGCCGCAAGCTGATGATGCACAACGGCCGCCTGCCCAGCCGCTTCTTCGCCGCCGCGCGCGCTGAACTGGCGGGTGGTCCGGCCAATCTGACCGCACCGCTGAAGACCGCGCTCGACGCCCTGGAGAGCACGACGAAGTGGGTGCAGGAAAGCTACAAATCCAGCCCGGACGACGCCGCCTTCGGCTGCTGCGATTACCAGCGCGCCTTTGCACTGACCTATCTCGGCTGGAACTGGCTGCGCATGGTCAAGGCCAGCGCCAATCACGCTGACGCCGGCTTCGCCCAGGCCAAGCGCGTCACCGCCGAATACTTTGCCAGCCGCATGCTGTCGCAGGTGCCGGCACTGCTAGCCAACGTGCGAGAAAGCGCCGGTCCGATGATGGAACTGGATGCCGCCAACTTCTGAGCCGGCAGCGGTTGCCGCAATGCCCGCCGGCGCGCGTAGAATCGTCAGACGGCATTACTCGGCACCTTTCTCGCAGGAGCACAGCATGGGCAGCGCAGATTCCGTTTACGGCTTTGAAGCCAAAACCATTGATGGCAGACAGCAGTCCTTCGCCGACTACGCCGGCAAGGTCCTGCTGGTCGTCAACGTCGCCAGCAAGTGCGGCTTCACGCCGCAGTACAAGGGCCTTGAAGCACTGTGGAAAAAGTACAAGGACAAGGGCCTGGTCGTGCTCGGGTTCCCCTGTGACCAGTTCGGTCACCAGGAACCGGGCGACGAGAACGAGATCAAGAACTTCTGCTCGCTGACCTATGAAGTCGATTTTCCGATGTTCGCCAAGATCGACGTCAATGGCGCCGACACCCACCCGCTCTATCAGTTCCTCAAATCGAACGCGCCCGGTGTGCTCGGCAGCGAGGGCATCAAGTGGAACTTCACGAAGTTCCTGATCGGCAAGGACGGCAAGGTCGTCAAGCGCTACGGCTCGATCGACACGCCGGAGAAAATCGACGGCGATATCGCCAAGCTGCTCTGACTGCAGCCTGGTCCCGAAAAAGCCCGCACTCGCTGCGGGCTTTTTCATGTCTGCTGATTTTAATATTTCAATAAACATTGACATGTATCATTCAGTTCAATAATCTTTGAAACATGGAAATTGAAACTGCAGTCACCCGCCTCTCCGCGCTCGCCCAGGGCTCACGCCTCGCGATCTTTCGCCTGCTGGTCCAGCACGGGCCCGAAGGCCTGCCGGCCGGCGAGATCGCCGGACAGCTCGGCATCGCCAACAGCGCCCTGTCCTTCCACCTCAAGGAGCTGACGCATGCCGGCCTGCTGCGGGCGCGACAGGACGGTCGCTACATCTACTACGCACCCGACTTCGCCGCGATGAACGACCTCATCGGCTATCTCACCGAAAACTGCTGCGATGGGCAGCCTTGCGATGCCTCCTGCGCGCCGGCACTTCCACCGCGCACCAGAACCAGATCCCCCAAAACCGCTGCCGGACACTGACGACCATGAACCATAGACCCTTCAACGTGCTGTTCCTCTGCACCGGCAACTCGGCGCGCTCCATCCTTGCCGAAGCCACGATCAACAACCTCGGCATCAGCCAGAACAAGTTCCGCGGCTACAGCGCCGGCAGCCAGCCCAGGGGCACGGTGAATCCCTACGCGATCGAAATCCTCGAGCGTTACAAGTTTTCGACGGAAGGGCTGCGCAGCAAGAGCTGGGATGAATTTGCCGCAGCCGGGGCGCCGGAACTGGATTTCGTGTTCACCGTCTGCGATTCGGCCGCTGGCGAACAGTGCCCGTACTGGCCCGGCCAGCCGATGACCGCACACTGGGGCATGCCTGACCCGGCCGCCGTCGAAGGCACGCCGGAACAGATCTACAAGGCCTTCGCCGACACGCTGATGGTGCTGCGCCGGCGCATCGAGATCTTTGCCAGCCTGCCCTTCGACAAGCTCGACCGCATGGCGCTGGAGCGTCGCGTCAAGGACATCGCCCAGCAATGAACCTCGTTCGCCGCAGCGTTGCCGAGGGCGTCGGCACCGCAATGCTGCTCGCTGTCGTCATCGGCTCCGGCATCATGGGCGAACGGCTGGCGGGCGGTAACATCGCCATCGCGCTGCTCGCCAATGCCATCGCCACAGCCGGCGGGCTGATTGCGCTGATACTCACTTTCGGACCGGTGTCGGGGGCGCACTTCAATCCTGCGGTGAGCCTCAGTCTCGCGTTCACGCAGCGCATCGCCTGGCGCGATGTGTCGCCATATCTGCTCGCCCAGTTCACCGGGGCTGTGCTTGGCGTGTGGGCCGCGCACCTGATGTTCGGCGAGCCGGTCCTGCAGTTGTCTTCGAAGGTACGCCCGGGGGCGGCCCTGTTCTGGAGCGAAATGCTTGCGACCTTCGGCCTGCTGATGGTGATTCTCAGCGGCATCCGTCACCACAGCAGCGCCATCCCCTACGCGGTTGCGGCCTATATCGCCGCCGCCTACTGGTTCACCGCCTCCACGTCGTTTGCCAATCCGGCGGTCACGATCGCCCGCGCGCTCAGCGATACCTTTGCCGGTATCCGCCCGGTGGACGCCCCGGCTTTCGTGCTTGCACAACTGCTCGGCGCCGGCGCTGCGGTCGCGCTCGACCGCTTCCTCCATTCCGCACCGCAAGGCCCTGCGCATGACTGATCTGTCCCATTTGAGCGAAGACGCCTTCGAGGTTCCGTCCGAACGCGGACTGACACCGGCGGCGGTGTCGAAGCATCCGCCGCGCATCCTGCTGCTCTACGGCTCACTGCGAACCGTCTCCTACAGTCGACTGCTGGTCGAGGAGGCCGCGCGCATCCTGCAGCGCATGGGCGCGGAGACCCGCATCTTCAATCCGCAGGGCCTGCCGCTACCGGACAGCACGACGCCGGATCATCACAAAGTTGCCGAACTGCGTGCGCTGTCGGCATGGTCGGAGGGTCAGGTCTGGTGCAGCCCCGAGCGACATGGCGCGATGACCGGCATCTTCAAGAGCCAGATCGACTGGCTGCCGCTGGAAATCGGCAGCATCCGCCCCACGCAGGGCCGCACGCTCGCGGTCATGCAGGTATCCGGCGGCTCGCAGTCCTTCAACGCAGTAAACGCGATGCGCGTGCTCGGCCGCTGGATGCGCATGGTGACGATCCCGAACCAGTCGTCGGTCGCCAAGGCGTTCCAGGAATTCGACGGCAATGGCCGCATGAAACCTTCGGCCTATTACGACCGGGTCGTCGATGTCATGGAGGAACTGGTCAAGTTCACCCTGCTCGTGCGTGATCGCAGCGACTACCTGACCAGCCGTTACAGCGAACGCCGCGACGCCACAGCAGCACGGCTCAAGGCCGAGGCGCTGGCAGCCACCGCGATGTCGCAGGAAGCATCTGCGAAGTGCGCGTGCGCAAGTTGTTGAGCAATCCGCTCCGCGCTGCAGACGAAAAAAGGCCCGCGACTAGCGGGCCTTTTGGTGCGATTGAACTGTCTACAGCTTGCCGCGTTCCTTGAGAAAAACGAGCAGCTTCTGCACTGACTGCTCGATCGAAAGCTCGCCGGTATTGATCGTCAGCTCGGCTTTTTCCGGCGCTTCGTACGGCGAGTCGATGCCGGTGAAGTTCTTGATCTGGCCGGCGCGCGCTTTCTTGTACAGGCCCTTGGGATCGCGGCTTTCGCAGACGTCGAGAGCGGCGTGTACGTGCACCTCGAAGAACTCGCCTTCCGGCATCAGCTTGCGGATCAGGTCGCGGTCGGCACGGAACGGCGAGATGAACGCCGTCAGCACAATCAGACCGGCATCAGCGAACAGCTTGGCGACTTCGCCGATGCGGCGGATGTTCTCGACTCGATCGGAATCGGTGAAACCCAGATCCTTGTTCAGACCGAGTCGCACGTTGTCGCCGTCGAGCAGGTAGCTGTGATGGCCCTGCCGAAACAGCTCGCCTTCCAGCGCGTTGGCGACCGTCGACTTGCCGGCACCGGACAGGCCGGTGAACCAGATCACGCAGGGTTTCTGATTCTTCTGCACAGCACGGTCATCGCGCGAAACACTGTGAGCGTGCCACACGACATTGGTGGCTTTGACGGTCGGTTCCAAGGCATTCATCCGTTGAGGGGTCGGTCGAAGGGCTGCAAGATTACGGATGCAGGCCGGGTTTGACCAGCGCCGGATGGAGCTTGCGCCGGCCCTTGTGTCCAGTTCCGGACATGAAAAAGGTGGCGCAGACCTGGCCTGCGCCGCCCTGAAACAGT
>JALYJV010000350.1 GCA_030775105.1 Pseudomonadota bacterium
TTCTCGATGAGCCTGGCCAGCGCCCTGCGCCATCACCGGGCGCTGGCCGCCGCCCCCAGCCTGCGCGCCGCCCATCGCGTCGAACAGCTGCGCGAAGCCGATGAAATCTCGGTCGCCGGCCGGGTCATGGGTTTTCTGTCGAGAATGCGAAACAGGGCCGTCGCCAGCTAGCGTCCCGACCGAGTTTGATGTTACCCATTGGTATGCTTGATATGATCCCAGTCTCCGCTTCAATCTGAGACATGACATGCGTGCTGGCATCGGATTCGGTTCGGCTTTGGCCCTGGGTGTGTTGCTGACCCTGCCCGCAAACAGCAGCCTTGCGGCCGAACCTAATCCCGTCTGCCAGGCCTACGCCAATTCACAGTGGAGCCCGGTCGACGCCACGTCGATTAGCGGCTGCCTGCTGCGGCTCGACGCCGCCACCACCGTCTACGATGGTCAGGGCTTCAAGTTCGGGCTGTGGGGTAATACGCTGCTGTCGGCGGACGTGACGTACTTCTACCGTTCCATGGACAGCGGCGCGTCGTGGCAGGTCGTCGGAACGAAGGCGTCGATCAGTCCGGCTCCGGCAGCCGGAGCCGGCAGCGGCACTGCGGTCGCGCAGACCGAGAGACCGGTGATTGCCCCGACCCCGAAACCGGCCGCCATCCCGACCGAAAAACCTGTGGCAACGCCAGCCGCGTCCGCAGGCACATTCGCCCGCATCACCGACTTCTTCACGGCCGCCGGGGATCCCCCTCCCGCATCGAGCGCAAGCGAAGAAGTGCTGACCCCGAAACCCGTCACCGCCGACATGCCGGCGCCGGCAACCGTCGCACGCACCGAAAGCGTCGGACAGAACAGCGTGCTGGCTGCTGCTCCTGCATCGACGCAACCGCCTGCGCCGGTCGACACGATCAGCCAGGTCGCACCTCAGGCCAGCGAGCCGCGCAACAGCTGCAACATGCGCCTGGGTTCGCTCTGGGAAGTGGTCAAGAACCAGACCTTGCAGCAGTGCATTGCACTGTTCGATCGCAGCCCCGACCAGTTCGATGCCAACGGCTACAAATTCGGCTACTGGGGCGGCATCTACCTCGCGGCGGATCGCAAGGAAGTGCTGCAGTCGACCGATTCGCGTGACTGGACGACGGTACTGACGCGATAGCCGGAACATCCGGTCGGTGCAGCCGCGGTAGCCCGGTTTCGCCAAAGGCGAAGCCGGGAAGCACTGCCAGCGCGTCCGGGCATCCCGGCTCCGCTGCGCGGAACCGGGCTACCCGACCACCGTTGCAGGAGCGGTGAACAGCTCAGTTCTGCCAGTAGACGTACTCGTCGTCCTGCGCTTCCGCTTGATCCAGTGTCTTGTCGATCATGATCGGGGCCTCGATCAATGACGGCCATGCAGGGGCGACCATCTGCGCGTTGTGCTCGGCGAGCAGCACCTTCAGCGCAGCGACCTTGTCCGGATTCGTCGCAGCAACATCATGCTGCTCCGTCGGATCGTCGGCGAGATTGAACAGCCAGTCGCGCCTGGGTCGCTCGGACACCTGCAGCTTCCAGCCCTCGACGATCACCGCCTGATAGCTGCCGTCGCGCCAGAACAGCGGACGTGGCGGCTGGGTCTCCACGCCACGCAGGTAGGGCAGCAGATCGACGCCGTCGACCTTGAGATCGCGTGGCGGCGCACCACCGGCGGCTGCGAGCAGAGTCGGCATCAGATCGATGTTCGAGACGCGCTCGCTGTAGCGGCTGCCGGCCGGAATCACGCCGGGCCACTTCGCCACATACGGCACGCGGATGCCGCCTTCGAACAGTGTCAGCTTCCAGCCGCGATACGGTTCGTTGACCTGGGGAATGCCGAGATAGTTCGGCGCGCCGTTGTCGCTGGTGAAGACCACCAGCGTGTTGTCGTCCAGCCCTTCCTCACGCAGCGTTTCGAGAATCCTGCCGACGCTGCGGTCGAGTGAACGCACCATCGCCGCGTAGACGCGCTGGCGATGATCGGCAATCTGCGGCAGCGCGTCGTAGTCGTCCTTGAACGACTGCAGCGGCGTATGCACCGCCCAGTGCGCGAGGTACATGAAGAACGGCCGGTTGCGGTTGGCGCGGATCGCCGCACTCGCTTCTTCGGTGAGGTAGTCGGTCAGGTAGGTGCGCGGCTCGAACCAAGGTCCGGCGTTGTAGCTGACGGCGAAGCGCATGTTCGGCCACAGGAAGCGATCGATCGGGTCGAAGTCCTGCTTTGAATTCACCGAGCGCGGATCATCCTCCGGCAGATACAGGCCGCTTTCCATGAACAGGCTTTCGTCGAAACCCTGGTTTTCAGGGCGCATCTCCGGCGTGCTGCCGAGATGCCATTTGCCGAGATGAATTGTGTGATAGCCGCGTGCCTTCAGCAGCTCAGCGGCGGTCTGCTCCGAAGACGGCATGCCGAGTTCGTTGAAGTCGGCAACCTGATCCGCGCGCTCGATGTGGGTGATGACCGGACGCAGGCGCGCCTTGTCGTTGGAGATCGCTGCGACGACGCGCGCCATCGGCCCCGGCGTCGGCGTGAACTCGAAGCCGAAGCGCGTCGCGTAGCGGCCGGTCAGCAGCTGGGCACGCGAAGGCGAGCACACGGCGTTGCCGGCGTAGCCGTTGTCGAAGCGCACGCCATCGCGCGCGATCGAGTCGATGTTCGGCGTCGATACCCCGGCACCGGACCAGCCTTCGCCATAGGTCGTGACGTCGTTGATGCCGAGATCGTCGGCGAGGATCACGATGATGTTCGGAGGGCGATTCTCGTTGTTGGCGGCATCCACAGCGGGTGCCGTCGCCGGCCCCTGCTGCCAGGATACCGGCCGGTTCGGCTCGCGCGGATGGCGCAGATCGGTGATCACACCAAGGCTGTGCAACAGCAGCGTCTGGCGGTTGGCGTAGGCCACTGCGCCCAGTACCGCGACCACGCCCAGCGTCACGGCTATCGGTTTGCCCCAAGCCATCAGTATGCCCTCAACAATGCGCAGAGAAGTGTCGAATAAGCGTTGTGAGCGAGTGCCTGGCGCTGACCGCCGGAGCGCAGGAACCGCAGTGTATGTACGAATACATGAGGATTCCGAGCACCGCCGGGCAGCGCCAGGCGCTCGC
>JALYJV010000351.1 GCA_030775105.1 Pseudomonadota bacterium
CCGCGCCATGCACCGTCGCATGCGGCGAGCCATTGGCCTCCTCGCCCGGAATCAGCAGCAGGTTGGCGGAGGTCCAGGTCGGGTCGTAGTGCTGGTCGTAGGTGCGATGGTCGGTCAGAGGCAGGAAATCGAGGCCCATCAGACGCGCAAAGCCGATCTGGTCGGAGATCGAAACATTGCCGGGGCCGCGGTCGTCGGCAGTCTGGCGCAGGAAGCTGCCGTCGGAGGAATGGTCGTCGTGGACGTGCATGTCGCCCTTGACCCAGCTGCCGGCGCGGTCGCCACTGGCGCGTGGCGCAAAGCGCGCCGACACGCTGCGCGCCTGGTCGAGCGTCACGAAACAGGTTTCGCTGCCGCTGCAATCACCGCTCCATGCGACGAAATCGCTGCCGGCGTCTGCAGTCGCCGAAAGGGCAATCTGGGTGCCGCGCGCGAATCGGGCCGAGCAGGGGCTGCTGCAGTCCAGGCCGGCGGGGGTGGACTGGACCCGTCCACCGCCGTCACCGTCGGTCAACACATTCAGCTCGACTGTCTGATTGTCCGGTCCCGGGTTTGAAGTCTGTAGATCATCGGACGACCCACAGGCGACGAGCAGTATGGCGGCGGAGGAAATGGTGAGCCAATGATGTGTAACGGTATTCAAGCGTTCCCCCGGGATGGTGCTGTAGCGCGCTCTGCGGCTGATGATCGCGTACGGTTCATGACGATTGTTCGGATGCGGCGCTTTGCCCGGGAGACGGGGGGATGGCACTCCCTGTGCGAATTGATTGACTTTAGAGTAACTTTGCGTGCAGAGTCGCGCCGGCCGATGAATCTGATCATACGACCGATCAAAGCGGTGACGCACGCAAACAGCGGGTGTTCACGACAGCCGACCCCCCAGTCCGCAGCCCACTTAGCCGCCTTCGCTGCCACCGAGCAGCGGTCTGGATAGCCGTATGAATATGGAACCGTACCTCGCGCACCGGTTTGACGCCATGTCAGCCAGTGCACTCTTCAAGCAGATGCCGCAGCCGATGGCCGTCCTCGATGCGAGTGGGGATACCGTGCATCTGGTCAACGCCGCACTGGTCGAGCGCTCGCAGGTCAGCGAGGCTCAGCTGATGGAGCTGAACCTGCAGGCGCTGGCCCAGGTTTTTTCCGATGCGACCAGCGGCAGCGGCTACACCCATGCAATCCAGTTCGAAGGGCGCGAAGCCCTGCTCTGGATGGCCGATCACCAGCGTCCGGAAATTTTGTTGGCGCGCGACCAGATGACCGGTCTGCTTTCCCGCCCGGTGCTGGAAAACCGCCTGCGAAACGCGCTCAACGAACATGCGAACGGTGCCTTGTTGCGCATCGAGGTCGACCAGTTTCTCCTGATCAACGACGCCTATGGGCGGCAGGCGGCCAATGAGCTGCTGAGCCAGCTTGGAGCGCTGATTCTGGCTCAGATGCGCGGCAGCGGCGAACCGACCTGGCTCGGCAGCGGTGACTTTCTGGTGCAGGTGACCGCGGCTGATCCGACTGAAGCCTGGCGCCTGGCCGAGCGCCTGCGCCTGCAGGTCGCCGCCCAGGGCTTTGAATGGCGCGGCCACCACTATGGCGTGACGCTCAGCGTCGGCCTGGCCTTCAACGAGAGCGCCTACTACGACTTCAACGAACTGATGTCGGCGGCTGAAGTCGCCTGTCGCGCCGCACGCGAACGCGGCCGCAACCGTATCGAGCAGTACCGCAGTTCCGACCATGAAGTTTCGCGCATGCGCGGCGAGCAGTCGTGGGGCGGCCGGGTGCTGGCGGCGCTCGAGAACAACACTTTCGCGCTGTATCGCCAGCGCATCGACCCGGTGATTGTCGGAGCAAGCGCGCCGCACTTCGAAGTGTTGCTGCGCCTGCCGGCGGCCACCGGCTGGACCACGCCGGTCGAATTTGTAGCCGCGGCCGAGCGCTACGGCCTGATGCCGCAGCTGGACCGGCGCATCATCGTGCGCGTGCTGCGCGAACTGTCACACATGCCGGTCGAACAGCGGCCAGTGACTTCGGTGAATCTTTCCGCTCACAGCCTGAGTGACCACGGCATGGTGGCTTATATCGAACGCATGCTCGAACGCTTCGAGGTGCATGCCCGTCACCTGTGTCTGGAAATCACCGAAACGGCAGCGATTGCCAATACCTCCCAGGCCAGCGCAATGGTCAAGGCGCTCAAGGCGATGGGTTGCCGGGTGGCTCTGGACGATTTCGGTGCCGGCATGTCGTCTTTCAGCTATCTGAAGACGCTGAACGTCGACACCCTAAAGATCGACGGCAGTTTCGTCCGCAACGTTGCGGTCGACGATGTCGACGCCGCGACGATCGAGAGCATGGTCAAGGTCGCGCGCCTGCGCGGCCTGACAACGGTCGCCGAATGCGTCGAGGACGGACCTTCGCTGCATCGCCTGGGCGAACTGGGAGTCGACTACGCGCAGGGATTCTATCTGCACAGACCCGAGTCCTGGTCGCTCCCATAGATCGTGGCGGACCTTTTGCAGGCTGGCGGGATACAATTCGCGCCGTTCTTCCCAGCCCCAAGCCCCTGTCCGCATGCGCCTCTCCAGATTCCCGCTGCACACCACCAAGGAAACACCGTCTGATGCCGAGGTTGTCTCGCATCAGCTGATGCTGCGTGCCGGTTTCATCCGCAAGCTCGGTGCGGGCCTGTACAGCTGGTTGCCGATCGGCCTGCGCGTGCTGCAGAAGATCGAGGCGATCGTCCGCGAGGAAATGAACCGTGCCGGCGCGATGGAAGTGCTGATGCCGTCCGTGCAGCCGGCCGAACTATGGCAGGAGTCCGGGCGCTGGCAGGTGATGGGCGACGAGATGCTGCGCATCAAGGACCGCCACAAGAATGACTACTGCTACGGTCCGACCCATGAGGAAGTGATCTGTTTCCACTTTCGCCAGGACTACCGCAGCTACCGCCAGCTGCCGGTCAACTTCTATCAGATCCAGACCAAGTTCCGCGACGAGCGCCGTCCGCGTTTCGGTCTGATGCGTGGCCGCGAATTCCTGATGAAGGATGCGTACTCGTTCCACATGAACGCCGAAGATCTGGTGCGCGAGTACCACAACATGCGCGACGCCTACACGCGCATCTTCACCCGCATCGGTGTCGACTTCCGCCCGGTCAAGGCCGACAGCGGCAACATCGGCGGCGCGCTATCTGAAGAGTTCCACATTCTCGCCGGCTCCGGCGAAGACCTGCTGGCAGTCGCCGAAGGCGGCACGTATGCCGCGAACGTCGAAGCCGCAGAGTGCAAGCCGTCGCAGACGCGCCCTGCAGCATCGCAGGCGATGGAGAAGGTCGCTACGCCGGGCCAGAAAACCTGTGAGCAGGTCAGCAAGTTCCTCAACGTGGCGCTGACCGGCAAGGTCAAGCTGCTGGTCGTCAAGGGCAGCGATGGCGGCCTCGTCGCGATTGCGCTGCGTGGCGATCATCAGCTCAACGAGGTCAAGGCGATCAAGCACCCGAAGATTGCCAGCCCGCTGCAGATGGCGGCGCCAGAGGATGTCGAGAAGGCCTTCGGTTGTGAAGTCGGCTACCTCGGTCCGGTGAAGTGCCCGGTGCCGCTGATTGCCGATCACGCTGCCGCCGAGATCGCTGATTTTGTCTGCGGTGCCAACGCCAATGACCATCATCTCAAGGGCGTGAACTGGGACCGCGACGCCGCCGAACCGGAAACCGCCGATCTGCGCATGGTTGCCGAAGGCGATCCTTCGCCGGACGGCAGGGGCACGATCAAGCTCTACCGCGGTATCGAAGGGGGCCACATCTTCCAGCTCGGCACCAAGTATTCGAAAGCGATGAGCCTGACGGTGCTCGACGAGAAACAGCAGCCGGTGACGCCGGAAATGGGTTGCTACGGCATTGGCGTTTCGCGCATGGCCGCGGCGGCGATCGAGCAGTCCTACGATGCGGCCGGCATGATCTGGCCCGAAGCGATTGCGCCGTTCAAGGTGATCCTGTGCCCGATCGGTGCCGACAAGTCGGAGGCGGTGAAGAATGCGGTCGAGTCGCTTTACAGCGACCTGCAGGCCGCTGGTGTCGACGTGCTGCTCGACGATCGTGGTCAGCGTCCGGGCGCGATGTTTGCCGATGCCGATCTGATCGGTATTCCGCACCGCATCGTCGTCGGCGACAAGGGCCTCGCCCAGCAGCAGTTCGAGTACAAGCATCGCCGTGCCGAGAAGGCCGAGATGATTGCAGCCAGCACTGCTGAAGTGCTCAAGAAGCTGGGGCACTGAGTCTGCGAACCGTATCGATCGCGCAGTCGGTCAGCGCCGTATTGATGGCGCTGCTGATGCTGTGCCCGGCAGCGGCTTCTGCCGCTGCGCCATTGCCGACCGCAACGCCGGATCCGGAGCTGCGTGCGCTGCTGGTGCGCGCGGTCGGTGCGACCGACAGCTTCGAGCACCGCTTCGATGCCGAAGTCTGGCTTGTCGACATGTCGGGCCGCCTGCAGCGCTACATCCCGGATAGTGGCCAGCGCCTGGAGTTCCTGCGCAGCGTGCACAGCGAAGCGCGCCGCGCGAAGCTGTCGCCGGAACTGGTGCTGGCACTGATCGAAGTCGAAAGCCGCTTCGATCGCTATGCGCTGTCGACCGCCGGCGCTCAGGGTTTGATGCAGGTGATGCCGTTCTGGCTCAAGGAAATCGGCCGTCCCGGCGATAACCTGTTCGACCTGCATACCAACCTGCGCATGGGCTGCACCATCCTCAAGTTCTATCTGGACAAGGAGCAGGGCAACCTCGTCAACGCTCTGGGGCGCTACAACGGCAGTCTGGGTCGCATTGAGTATCCGGGGCTGGTCATCAATGCCCTGAACAAGCGCTGGTACAGGGGCTAGGAAACGCTGACTAAGCTCTGCGCTCGGCATCTGGGGCGTCGGCGGTGCTCGCAATGCTCATGTATATCTACATACACTCCGCTTGCTACGCTTATTCAGAGTTTCCTGCGCGATGACCGACATCCTGGTTCTCTACTACTCACGTCACGGCTCGGTCGCGCAGATGGCGCGTCGCGTTGCGCACGGCGTGGAGTCGGTGCGTGGCGCGAATGCACGGCTGCGCACGGTGCCGGCAGTCAGTGCAGACCCGGCAGATCGCGGCCCGGACATTCCAGCTGATGGCCCGCCGTTCGCCACGGCCGACGATCTGCGCGAGTGCGCGGGTCTGGTGATGGGCAGTCCGACGCGCTTCGGCAACATGGCTGCGCCGCTCAAGTATTTTCTCGACGGCACTTCGGCGCTGTGGATGTCCGGTACGCTGAAGGACAAGCCGGCCGGCGTGTTCACGTCGACCAGTTCGATGCACGGCGGCCAGGAAACGACGCTGCTGTCGATGATGCTGCCGCTGATCCATCACGGCATGCTGATGGTCGGATTGCCGTACACGCTGCCGGAACTGGCATCGACGCGCAGTGGGGGTACGCCGTACGGTGCAAGTCATCTCGCCGGGACCGGCGCGCAGGCGCAGGTGCTGACGCGCGAGGAAGCGACGCTGTGCGAGGCGCTGGGTCAGCGCGTTGCAGAAATTGCGTTGAAGCTGCGCGCATGAATTCGATCGCGCCGCGTCAGGTTCCGCTCAGCGATTACGCGTGGATCATTGCCGTGGTCGCGCATCTGCTGCTGATGGGCGCACTGGTCTTGCTGGCGATCAAGGGCAGCAGCCTGTGCTGGTTTGCCGCAGCGGTGCTGCTGCCTTCGGTGCCCGGTCTGTTGCGCCGACGGCGCTACACATTCCAGTGGACCTGCATGCTGGTCGCGATCTACTGCGCGCTGTGGCTCGCCGAAGGCTGGTATGCGCCCGATACCAAGGGCACCGCGTTTGGCGTCGCCGCGCTTGCGGCGATCGAGTTCATGGCAGCGGGTTTGTATATCCGTCTCTTGAACCGAGAGCGGCCTGCGCCAGCGGCAGGGTCACGCGCCGCTTAGCCGTCAGCGACGCGCGGTCGAGCGTGTCGAGCGCTTCGAGCAGGCTGCCGGTGTCGCGAGCCTGCGTATTGAGCAACCAGCGCAGCACCTCGTCCGGAATCGTCAGGCCACGCTGACCGGCACGCAGGCGCAGCAGTGCCGCACGTTGCTGGTCGTCGAGCGTCTTCAGGCCCAGCACCAGGCACTGGCTCAGGCGCGTGCGCAGATCGGGCCGCGCGACGTTCAGATGCTCCGGCGTGGTGTTTGCGGTCAGCGCGACGCGACGACCATCGCTGCGCAGCTGGTCGAGCAGGCGCAGCAGTGCGATGCACCAGTCCGCTTGATCGCAGACGCTGTCGATGTCATCGATCCACACCGCGCTGACGCCGCTGTAGCCATCGAGCATCTCCGGACCATGCGGCAGCAGATCCGTCAGCGGCAGATAGGCGCCGCCGAATTCACGGCAGGCCGATTGCAGCAGGTGAGTGCGACCGCTGCCGACCGGCCCGCACAACAGCAGCGGCTGCTGCAGTTCACGCAATGCGGCGACGGCTTCGCCGTTGGTGCCCGCAAAATAACTCTCGAAGCTCGCCGTGTCGCGCAACTGCACGGCGAGCGGCAACTGCGCACCCTTCATGCCGGCGGTGAATTCGTGTCGGTCGCCGCTGGCGCGGCGGGGGTGTCTGTCACCGGCACTGGCAGCGGCGGTGCGCCGGCACTGTACATCGGGCTCTTCAGCCATTCGTTCTTGAAATGGCGCAGCAATACCGCGATCACGGCCGACCCGGGCAAGGCGATGAGAATGCCGACGAAACCGAACAACTGACCGCCCGCCATCAAGGCAAAGATCACTGCGACAGGGTGCAGCCCGATCTTGTCGCCGACCAGCACCGGTGTCAGCCACATGCTCTCAAGCACCTGACCGATGCCGAATACCAGCGCAACCCAGACCAGCGGCAGCAGCGACTGTTCCTGCGCGACCATCGCGAGTGCTGCCGCGATGAAGCCGACGGCAAAGCCAAGATAGGGCACGAAGCTCAGCATGCCGGCGACGAAGCCGATCACCAGTGCGAGCTTGAGGCCGGCAAACGCGAGACCAACGCTGTACAGCACGGTCAGCGCCAGCATCACCGAGAGCTGTCCACGCAAGAACGAGCCGAGCACTTCATCGGTCTCACGCGCCAGGGTCTGTATCAGCGGCAGACGCCGTGGCGGGATCATGTTGGCGATCCATTCGACCAATTTGTCCCAGTCGCGCAGCAAGTAGAAGCTCACGACCGGGATCAGCAGCAGATTGGCCGCGACCGTTGCAAACACGGCACCTGACTTCGAAAGGTTGGCCCACACCACACGCACGAAGTCACCCGAGTTGGACCAGTGCTCAGCGACGATGGCTTTGAGTCCCTTGGCGTCGAGATGGACGTCCGCAGGCAGGGCGATGCCGATTCGCGGCAGGGCCGTGTTCTGGATCCATTCGAGCAGATCGGGAATGTTGGCGATCAGCGCGGCAGTCTGCTGGTAGAGCATCGGCACGACGAGCAGGAGTGCCAGCAGCCCGATCAGCGTCAGGACGACAAAGACAACGATGACGCCGACCGTGCGCGACAAGCCCCAGCGCTGCAGGCGGTCCACCAGCGGGTCGCCGATGTAGGCCAGGCCGGCGCCGATCACGAATGGGGTCAGGATCGGTGCAAACAGCCACAGCAACGCCAGCAGGGCGATGCCGGCGGCGTACCAAGCCCACTGCTGGCGTGCCTGCAGATTCATGGTGCGCTACCAATCAGGCGGTATGAGAGTTCTGCTACGCCGGCCGTGTCACGAGCCAGACGGCCATTGCTCATCAGGGCGCCGCTGAGCCGACCGGCGCCGCCTTCAGCGCGAATGCGCAGTTCGAGCACATCACCGGTCGCGCGCACGGCCTGGACGCCGCGTACGTTTGGCAGGTCCTGGATCGTTGCCATCAACTGCAGATAGTCGGCGCCGGAGCGGATGCCGCTGATCTGCATCTGGACGTCTTCGACATCGGCGGCGAATACACCCCAGACCGGCAGGCCCATGGCCTTGAGCCGGCGTTCGAGCGAATTGCCGTCGAACGCGGCGACCAGCACCAGGCTGCTGTCGGGTTCAGTCTGGTAGCCGAAGCGCTGCACCAGCGCGCTGGCCTGATCTAGCAGGCTGCCGGCCTGCATCGGCGCGCTGTCGCCGCTGATTCTTGCGACGACGGCGCTCAGGGCTTCGCGCAGCGCCGGGCCGCGTGCGGCATCGGATTCATCGGCCACCGGGATGCGCGCTTCGTAGGCCTGGGTGGTACCCGCAAGCTGTGCCTGCGCCGGAGCGCTGATCAGCAGGCCGGTCAGGAGCGAGGTGAGGAGGCCGGTGAGCAGAATAGTTGGTCGCATGTGCGAAATTATCCGGTGCGGACAGTTACCGAGGCGGCCATTGGACGTCGCGTAAGTGGTAAGGCGATTGACGATTGGCGCGTTCATGTTCATGCCAGTGGGCCGCCTCGGTAACACAGAGCGATGGTCTTTTTTACTGATCCGGCCGGCAGTGAGCTGCAATCTGAAACTCTGCGCACAGTTTGCCGGCCGGATCAGTAAAATAACAGCAAGGCCTGCCCGCGAACCGCGAAAGGGCGATCCGCATCCCCGGAGTGGCCAGCACAGCCGTCTCCACATCCAAAGGCAACAACGCATGAGCAAGAAGGCCGGTCTGACCTATCGTGACGCTGGGGTGGACATCGACGAGGGCGACGCCCTGGTCGATGACATCAAGAAGATCGTCAAATCGACGCAGCGGCCGGAAGTGCTGGCGGGCGTGGGCGGATTCGGCGCGCTGGTTGCCTTGCCGAAGAAGTACAAGAACCCGGTGCTGGTCAGCGGCACCGACGGTGTCGGCACCAAGCTCATGCTCGGCATCAAGACCGGCCAGATCGAAGGTCTGGGCCAGGATCTGGTCGGCATGTGCGTCAACGACGTGCTGGTCTCCGGCGCCGAGCCGCTGTTCTTCCTCGACTACTACGCGACCGGCAAGCTCGACAAGAAGGTCGCCGGTCAGGTCATCAAGGGTATCGCCAAGGGTTGCAAGCTCGCCGGTTGCGCGTTGGTCGGTGGCGAAACCGCCGAGATGCCGGGCATGTATCCGCCGGGTGATTTCGATCTCGCCGGTTTCTGCGTCGCAGTTGCCGAGCGCAACAAGCTCATCGATGGCAGCAAGATCCGCAGTGGTGATGTGCTGATCGCGCTGCCTTCGAGCGGCGCGCATGCAAATGGTTTTTCTCTGGTGCGGCGCATCCTCAAAGGCAACAAGCGCACCAAGCTCAATGCGGCCTTCGGCAAGGGCACGCTCGCCGATGCGCTGATGGCGCCGACGACGATTTACGTCAAACCGATCCTAAAGCTACTGGAGTCCAAGGTCGGCGTGCGCGGCATGGCGCACATCACTGGCGGCGGCCTGCCGGGCAATCTGCCGCGCTGCTTCCCCAAGGGCATCTCTGCGGTGGTCGACAGCAAAAGCTGGCAGCAGCCGGAAATCTTCGACTGGCTGCAAAAGCAGGGTCAGGTCGAAACCGAAGAGATGCGCCGCGTGTTCAACTGTGGCGTCGGTTTCGTCGTGGTTGTGCCGCGTCTGAAGGCCGATGAAGCGATGGCGATCCTCAAGAAAGCCGGCAGCAAGCCTTGGATGCTCGGCGAAATCGTCAAGGGCAACTTCGGTGTGCGTTACGCCTAGTTCGTTAAGCACTTTCTGACGATGACAGCCCGGATCGCGGTCCTGATCTCCGGCCGCGGCCGCAATCTCGAAGCGATCGCTGCGGCCTGTGCCGATGGCCGCATTGATGGTCGCATCGTGCGCGTGCTCAGCAGTCGTGCCGATGCCGGCGGCCTGGTGTTTGCGCAATCGCTGGGCTTGCCGACGACCGTGATCGAATCGAAGGCGTTCGCTGATCGCAGCGCCTATGACACTGCCTTGTCAGCGCAGCTGCACGAGGATGCGCCGGACATCATCGTGCTCGCCGGCTTCATGCGAATCCTGACGCCGGCTTTCGTCGTGCAGTGGCTGGGACGCATGCTCAACATCCATCCCTCGTTGCTGCCACGTCATCCGGGTTTGCAAACACACTTGCGTGCGCTGGAAGCCGGAGACCGCGAGCACGGTGCGACGGTGCACTTTGTCACCGCCGACCTCGACGGCGGACCGTGCATCATTCAGGGCCAGTTAAACGTGCGGGCGGAGGATACGGCGGACACTCTGGCGGACCGTGTCATGCGCGATATCGAACTCAAGATTCTTCCCCAGGCGCTGGCCTGGCTCGCGCGCGGTGAGCTCGTGCTGCGCGACGGTGTCGTGCTGTTCCGCGGGCGGCCGCTGATCACGCCACTTGGTCCTGCCGCGATGGATGAGGCATTTCTATGAAGCGCGCACCCGTGATCGCGGCAATGCTGATGCTGGTGGCAACCCATTCTTTCGCAGCAGACACAGATGCGCTGTTGACCGAGCGTAGCAATCAGTACGAAATCGAGTGGAACGGTATTTCCCTCGGCGAGGGCACGATCAGCCTCGCTCGCGAGGCTGATGGCTGTTACGTTTTCACATCGACTACCGACCCCATCGCGCTGGTGCGCTGGACCTATGGTTCACCGCGTGAGCAGAGTCGTTTCTGCGTCGAAGATGGCCAACTGCTCGCGCAGCAGTTCGAGTACAGCATCGAGAAGCGCAGCAAGGAAGGCTTTCGCCTGGATTTCGACTGGGTGGCGAAGCAGGTTCGCACGCTCAAGGGCGGTGAGATGACCCAACGCGACCTCCCGCAGCCAGCCTATGACCGCTTTCTCATCCGTGAAGCGGTGCGACTGTGGGTGATCCGCAACCAGGCGGGCGAAGCGCCGGCCGAAGCCGAGTTCACGATGGTCGATGACGATCGCATCAAGACCTATCGCTTCGCGGTCATCGGCCCCGAGACGATCGACACGCCGACCGGCAAGATCGACACAGTCCGCGTCGATCGCACCGACAGTGCCAAGCGTCCTTCGCACTACTGGATGGCACCGTCGCTGGATTACGTGCCGGTGAAGATCGAGCAGCTCAGGAAGGACAAGGTCGAGCTGCGCATGGTGCTGGTGAAGTAGCGCCAGCGCTCAGGTAGCGATCGGTTTTATGTAGCCCGGGGGCAACCCGGGACCCGCGCGCGCCATACGTGGCACACCCGGATTTCATCCGGGCTATGGAAGCAGCACTGCTCAGGCCGCAATCAGGCCTTCCTCGCGCAGCTTGTCCATGTGGCTTTCGATGTTCATCTGCGCCAGCGGCAGCAGGCGCGGGTCCACATCCGAATAGATCCTCGCCAGCATCTGCGCGATGTCCTGGCCTTCGCGATGCATGGTCAGTACCTGCTGTTCGCGCTGTTGACGATGCAGCAGTGTTTCGCTCAAACGGTAGCAACCGCCGAGACCCATGCCGTGCGAGGGGTAGATCGCGCGCGGATCAAGCGCGATGATCTTCTGCAGCGACGCAAAGTAGCGGCCCATATGGCCTTCCGGCTTGGCAATCACCACGGTACCCAGGCCCTGGATCAGATCGCCGACCAGACACCAGGCGCGATCCGCCGGCATCAATGCAAGTTGGCCCTGATCGTGGCCCGGCACTTCGAGCACCTGCAGCGGCAGTCCGAGCCAGCGGCACAACACATCGCCTTCCTGGTAGTGATGTACCGGGATGTTGTCGAAGTAGTCATTGCCTTTCTTCAGGCAGATGCGGTGATGGGTGTCTTCCGACATGCCCATCGGCACGCCGAAGTGGCGGGCGATGCGATTCGAGCGCTCGTGATGATCCGGGTGATGGTGGGTTAGAAAGATTTCGTGGATGCCGAAGCGCTCGACGACGCAGATCAGCTTGTCCATCTCCTCATCGGACGACGGCGAGGGATCGACCAGCACGCGATGCGATTGTGAATCGCCGAGCAGGTAGCAGTTGGTGTGATGTGCGGGCGGCAGCGTGTGCGAACGCACCAGGATCTGGCGCACGCCGATGGTCGATTCGATCACCGGCAACTCGTATTGCGTACGTGCTTCAAAGTGCAGGCCAGGCACATCCGTCGTCTGCGGATTGCGTGCGAGTTCGTGCAGGACCGCAATCGTCGGCGGCGCGATCAGCAGCTCGCCACGGCTGTAGCGGTTCACCCATTCGGCGGGGCTGCCCCAGGCAACGGTGTCGACTTCGCTGGGATCTGCCTTCAGTTCCGGGCGTTCAGTCAGCTCGACGACATAGAAATGCGTGTTGAAGCGCATCGGTGCCGGTGGTGGCGTCAGTGCGATGCCGATGGCCCGCACGCTGCTGACCAAGTGCGGCGCGGCTGTCAGGTCCAGTGCGACTTCTTCGCGGATCTCGCGCAGCAAGGCGCGCGCGAGACGCGGTTCGATGCCGGACCAGGCTGCAGGGAGCGCGCTGCCGTCGGCGTCTTCGGCGTCGACCTTGCCGCCGGGGAAGCTGTCATAGCCCGGGAACGAGCGCATGAACGGCTGGCGGCGGGTGATCAGCAGCTCGCCATCGCAGATCAGCACGGCGGTGACGGCATCAACAATCTTGGACATGGCAATCAGGCGAGAGGCAGGCGGCCATTATCCACTGGCGGGCGTCCGCCGTGCCCGCACTAATGAAAACAGCCGGCAGTGCCGGCTGTTTTCACGCCTGCAACGATGCTTACTGAACCGGTTCGATGGTCTTGATCGTCGCCTTGTCGCCGGCAAAGGTCACGGTGACCGTGTGCCGGGAGCCCTTCCAGGTCTCGGTCGTCAGTCCAAGGTCGCCCAGTGCACCGCCGGAGGCGTCGTCCGGTGCGCCAAGCAGGGCGTGAATCTCTTCGCGCGTCATGCCGGCGCTGATCTTGGCGTAGCTGTCCGGGTTCACCTTGGAACAGGCGGACAGGCCGAGCAGGCTGAGCGCGGCCAGCGAGGTGAGCAGGGAGATGCGGGAGGTCTTCATCAGGGCTTCCGTTCGATGGGGTAGGGGTTTTATAGCATCGCAGCATAGGGCCTGCAGCTGAGTGGCGGCTGAAAGTTCCGCGCAGGTTTCATTTTCTGTGCAAGCGTGGACAATACAGGCCTCCTTTCCCGGTGCTTGGCGTCCGCTCGTGAACCCACTTCAGCAATGTCATCAGCTTGGCCAGTCAATCTGGTTCGACTTCATCAGCCGCGATCTGCTTGCCAGCGGCAAGCTCGCACGCCTGATTCGCGAGGACGGCGTCAATGGCGTGACGTCCAATCCGGCGATCTTCGAGAAGGCGATTGCCGCGACCACCGACTACGACGGCGCGCTGGCGCCGCTGGTCGAGGCCGGCGAGCGCGATCCGGAGCGCTTGTTCGAAGCGCTGGCGATTGCCGACATCTGTGCTGCGGCTGATGCGCTGCACGGTGTCTATGTGCAGAGCAAGGGCGAGGACGGCTACATCAGTCTTGAAGTATCACCGCAGCTCGCAATGGACGAAGCCGGCACCGTCAGCGCGGCGCGGCGTCTGTGGAAGACCGTCGCCAGGCCGAATCTGATGATCAAGGTGCCGGGCACGCCGGAGGGCATGGCCGCCCTCTGCCAGCTGATCGCGGAGGGCATCAACGTCAACGTCACGCTGCTGTTCGCCCGGGATGCGT
>JALYJV010000352.1 GCA_030775105.1 Pseudomonadota bacterium
GTGAACAAGGTGCTCAAGGACGTCGTCGTCAAGGCCGCGCGTCTCGACGGTCATAGCGCGAGCTTCGTGCCGGGCTGGGATTGCCACGGCCTGCCGATCGAACTGCAGGTCGAGAAGAAGTTCGGCAAGGTCGGGCAGAAGCTCGACGCACCGGCGTTCCGCCAGAAGTGCCGCGAGTACGCCGCCGAGCAGATCGATCGCCAGCGCGAAGACTTCAAGCGCCTCGGCGTGCTTGCCGACTGGGATCGTCCGTATCTGACGATGAATCCGGCCTTCGAGGCCGAGCAGTTGCGTGTGCTGTCGCGCATCGTCGACAACGGCCATGTCGCGCGCGGCTTCAAGCCGGTGCACTGGTGTCTCGATTGCGGTTCTTCGTTGGCTGAAGCCGAAGTCGAGTATCAGGACAAGCAGTCCGAATCGATCTACGTGCGCTTTGATGTCGTTGACACACAGCCGCTTGCACGCGTGATGGGTGTGAGCGATGCGAGCGGTGCGGGCTTCGTGATCTGGACGACGACACCATGGACGCTGCCGGCCAACCAGGCGATCGCCGCCGGTGCCGAGATCGAATACGTACTCGCGGACTATCCGAATGCGGGTCGTGTGGTGCTTGCCGCCGAGCGTGTCGAAGTGCTGTCTGCGGCGCTCAAGGAAACGCCAGCGGTGCTGGGTCGTGCGCAGGGTAGCGCGCTCGAAGGTTTGAAGGCAAAGCATCCGTTTGCGGGCCGTGAAGTGCCATTGATCCTTGCCGATCACGTGACGCTCGATGCCGGTACCGGCCTGGTCCACACCGCACCTGCGCACGGTCAGGAAGACTACGTTGCCGGCTTGAAATACCAGCTGCCGGTCGACAATCCGGTCGCCAGCAACGGCGTGTTTCTCGACGCGACCCCTGCGGTCGGCGGCCAGCATGTGCGCAAGGCTGATCCGCTGGTCATTGACCGCCTGCAGGCCGACGGCAAGCTGCTCAAGCACACGCAGATCACGCACAGCTACCCGCACTGCTGGCGCCACAAGACACCGCTGATCTTCCGCGCGACGCCGCAGTGGTTTGTCGCGATGGACCAGAACGGTCTGCGCGGCAACGCGGTGGCGGCGATCGAGGCGACGCAATGGATTCCGGGATGGGGCGAGAGCCGCATCCGCGACATGGTGGGCGGACGACCGGACTGGTGCATCTCGCGGCAGCGCACCTGGGGCGTGCCGCTGGCCTTGTTTGTCGACAGGCAGACCCAGGACATGCACCCCGACACCGCCGCGCTGCTGCTGCGGATTGCCGATGCGGTGGCGCAGGGCGGCCTCGAAGCCTGGTTTGGCTCGACCCCGCAGGACTGGGGCGTCGATCCGGCGAAGTACGAAGCCTGCACCGATACGCTCGACGTCTGGTTCGATTCCGGCGTTGTTCACCAGTGCTCGTTCCGCGCCATGAATCCGGCGGCAATCGTCGACGGCCACGCGCCGCAGGCCGACATGTATCTCGAAGGCTCGGACCAGCATCGCGGCTGGTTCCAGTCGTCACTGCTGACCAGTGTCGCGATGCAGGGCAGGGCGCCGTACAAGGCGGTGCTGACACATGGCTTCACGGTCGATGAGCAGGGCCGCAAGATGTCGAAGTCGCTCGGCAACGTCGTCTCGCCGCAGCAGGTGACGCAGAAGCTCGGCGCGGATGTGTTGCGACTGTGGGTTGCAGCCAGCGACTACTCCGGGGAGATCGCGATCTCCGAAAAGTTGCTCGCACGCATGGCCGATGCGTACCGCCGCATCCGCAATACCGCACGATTCCTGCTCGGCAATCTCGATGGTTTCGATCCCCTGAAGGATCTGGTGCCGGTTGACCAACTCGTTGCGGTCGACGCCTGGGCACTCAGCGAAGCGGTGCGCACGCAGGAAGAACTGCAGCAGGCCTATGGCCGCCGCGAGTTCCACGCGGTGTATCACCGCCTGCACAACTACTGCGTCGTCGATCTCGGCGGGCGTTATCTCGATCTGCTGAAGGATCGCCTGTACACGATGCCGCGCGGTTCGCTCGGCCGGCGCTCGGCGCAGACCGCGCTGTTCCACATCAGCGAGGCGCTGGTGCGCTGGATCGCGCCGATCCTCTCGTATACCGCAGATGAAATCTGGCGCATGTTACCGGGTGACCGCAGCGCATCGGTGTTCGCACAGCGCTGGTATGC
>JALYJV010000353.1 GCA_030775105.1 Pseudomonadota bacterium
ACGCTGGCCTGGTGCGCGCGTTCTCCGAGATGAATCGTCCGCTGGATACGCTGATCGTCGACACCGCAGCCGGCATTGCCGACAGCGTCATCACCTTCAGCCAGGCGTCGCAGGAAGTGATCGTGGTCGCCACCAACGATCCGCAATCGCTGACCGACGCCTATGCGCTGATCAAGGTGCTGAGTCGCGAGAACGGCATCAAGCGTGTGCACGTGATGCCCAACCAGGTTCACAACGCCAAGGAAGCCAAGGAAATCTTCGAGAATCTGCGTCGGGTATCCGAGCGCTTTCTCGACGTGACCTTGAGCGCCATTGGTCCGATTCCCCACGACGAGTGGCTCAAGCGCGCAGTACGCCGCCAGAAGGCCGTCGTCGACGCCTACCCGGGCAGCGCCTCGGCGCTGGCCTTCCGCGAACTCGCGAAGCAGATCGCTGGCTGGACCCTGCCGGAAGGTGCACGCGGGAATCTCGAGTTCTTTGTCGAGCGGCTCGTCCATCGCATGCCGATGCCGCCTTCACCGATCGGAGCCCCCGCATGACTGCCACCCAGATGACTGCAACGAGTCCAGTTGCCATGACCCATGCAATGGTCGAAGGCGAATCCGAGACCGCGCTGGTCAAGCGACACGCCGAGCTGGTCAAGCGCATCGCCCATCATCTCGCCGCGCGTTTGCCGTCCAGCGTCGATATCGACGATCTGATCCAGGCTGGCGTGATCGGCCTGATCGATGCGATTCGCCATTACAGCGACGAGCGCGGCGCATCTTTCGAAACCTATGCCGGCATTCGCATCCGCGGCGCCATGCTCGACGAACTGCGCCAGACGGACTGGGCACCGCGTTCGGTGCACAGGCGCCTGCGCGAAGTGGCGGACGTGATCCGCCGCATCGAACAGCAGAGCGGCCGCGACGCTCGCGATGTCGACGTGGCCGAGCGCATGGGCATTTCGCTCGACGAGTACCACGCCATCGTCCAGGACGCCTCGCGCTGCCAGGTGCTGAGCATGGACATCGGCGGCGACAGCGAGGACGAAACCCTCGACGCCGTCGATCCGGCCAGCGGACCGCTCGGCGTGCTCTCGCGCAACGAATTCCATCAGGCGCTGACGCTGGCGATCGATGCCCTGCCGTCGCGCGAACGCCTGGTGCTGTCGATGTACTACAGCGACGAACTCAGCCTGCGCGAGATCGGCAGCGTGCTCAAGGTCAGCGAAAGCCGGGTGTGCCAGATCCACGGCCAGGCCCTGCTGCGCCTGCGAGCGCGGCTCAAGGTCTGGCGTGACTTTGCGGAAGCGGCCTGAAAAAGGGAAAGAAACTGGATTGACCGGAAGAGAACTATGGACAAGAACATGAAGATCCTGGTGGTTGACGACTTCTCGACGATGCGCCGCATCGTCAAGAACCTGCTGGCCGATCTCGGCTACGCCAACGTCACCGAGGCCGACGACGGCAAGACGGCGTGGCCGGTGCTGCAGGCCGGCAACTTCGACTTCGTCGTCACCGACTGGAACATGCCGGGCATGACCGGCATCGAGCTGCTGCGCCACATCCGCGCCGACGCGCGCATCGGCAAGACGCCGGTGCTGATGGTCACTGCCGAGGCGCAGCGCGAACAGATCATCGAAGCGGCGCAGGCCGGCGTCAGCGGCTACATCATCAAGCCGTTCACCGCCGTCACGCTCAAGGAGAAGATCGACAAGATCTTCCAGCGTCTGGCAGAAGCCGCATGAACGCGCCCGTCGCGGCGGCACTGCCGACCGACGATCGTGCCCAGGTCGCGGCGATGTTGCGCATCGCGCTGAATCGCCTGGAGATGGGCGACGACAGCGGTTTCGATCAGCACGTCGACGAAGTGATGCGGGACCGCCAGCGCGGTCTGTACACGCACCTCGCGCGCCTGAGTCGCGGCCTCAACCAGCAAGTGCGCGCGATGCACCAGGGCGAACAGATCGCGCACCTGGCCACCGACGGCATGCCGGACGCCCGGCATCGTCTCGACTACATCATGCGGATGACCGAGAAGGCTGCGCATCGCACGCTCGACCTTGTCGACCAGGCGCATGAAACGGCCTGCAGCCTGACCACGATTGCCGACCGCTTGGTCGATATCGAATGCGATCTGGCCGTGCCGCATCCGGATGTACCGCAGGCGCGTCAGACGATCCGCAATCTGGGTTCCGGCCTGCGTGCCGATGCCCAGGGCCTGCGCCTGACACTGACCGCACTGTCGCAGGCGCAGGAGTACCAGGACATTTCCGGGCAGCTGATCAAGCGCGTCATCACCCTGGTCTGCAATGTCGAGGCCGTGCTGCATGAACTGCTGCGCGGCAGCGACGGCAGCCTTCAGTTCACGCCGGGAATGCCGACAACCTCGCAGGCCGGCGTGCTTGCCGGACCGGCAGTTGCCGGCATCGGGCCCGCCGCCGCGACGCAGCAGGATGCGGATTCACTGCTGTCTGAACTTGGATTCTGATTGATGAGCGCCTCGGTCGACGACGACATTCGCAGTGACTTCCTCGCCGAAGCGGGGGAGTTGCTTGAGCGCGTGTCCGGTCAGCTGATCGAGCTGGAGGCCCAGCCGCAGGATGCCGAACTGCTCAACGCGATCTTCCGTGCGTTCCACACCGTCAAGGGCGGGGCGGGATTCCTGAACCTGAGCTCAATGGTCGAGTTGTGCCACGCCACCGAAGATGTCTTCAACGCGCTGCGCAGCGGACGCCGCAGCGTGGATGCCGGCCTGCTCGACGCCGTGCTGCAGGCGCTCGACCAGGTGCAGGGCATGATGTCGGCCGTTGCCGCCAACACCGAACCGCAGGCCGCGCCGCCCGAGCTGGTGCGGATGCTCCACGACCTGGCCAACGGCGTTACGGCAGCCGTTACCGCACCGGTGGCCCCGCCGCCGGAAAAGAAAAGGAAGGCGGCGAAGGTCGCCACGGCAGCGCCTGCTCCCGCGGCTGCCGGTGACCTGATCACCGACGACGAATTCGAAGCCCTGCTGGATCAACTGCATGGCAAGCCGGGCGCAGCGCCCGCACCCGCACAAGTGTCCTTGCCACCGGAGGTGCCGCCAGCCGCAAAGCCCACGCCGGTCGTTCACGCAGCCACGCCGGAAGCAGAGACAACGATCCGCGTCGACACTCATCGGCTCGACAAGCTGATGAATCTCGTCGGTGAACTGGTGCTGGTCCGCAATCGCCTGAAATCGCTGCGCTCGAAGAGCATGGGTGAAACCAGTGCACGCGCGATCAGCGAACTCGATTTCATCACGCGCGGATTGCAGGGCGCGGTCATGCAGATCCGCATGCAGCCGCTGCGCAAGGTCTTCTCGCGCTTTCCGAAACTCGCCCGCGATGTCGCCCGCGGTCTCGGCAAGCAGGTTGAAGTCACGCTTGAAGGGCAGGACACCGATCTCGACAAGAGCCTCGTCGAAGCGCTTGCCGATCCGCTCGTGCACATGGTCCGCAACAGTGTCGACCATGGCATCGAGATGCCGGAGGAACGCATCCGTCTCGGCAAGCCCGCCGCCGGCCAGCTCAAGCTGTCCGCGCAGCAGGCCGGCGATCACATCCTGATCGTCGTCAGCGACGACGGTGCCGGCATGGATGCGGAACGCATCCGCGGCAAGGCGATCGAGAAAGGCCTGCTCGATCGCGGCACGGCCGCCCAACTCAGCGCCGAGGAATGCCTGCAGCTGGTCTGTCTGCCGGGCTTCTCGACCAAGGAACAGGTTTCCGATCTGTCCGGCCGCGGCGTCGGCATGGATGTGGTCATGTCGCGGATCAAGACGCTCAACGGCAGCGTGCATATCCAGTCGCGTCTCGGCCACGGCAGCGAGATCCATATTCGCGTGCCGCTGACGCTGGCGATCCTGCCGGCGCTGATTGTCGAGTGCGAAGCGCGCAACTACGCGCTGCCGCTCAGCTCGATCTCCGACGTGTTCCAGCTGGACCCAGCCGCAGTGCAGAAGCTTGATCGCTGGGATGTGGTGCTGACGCGTGTCGATACCCTGCGCCTCGTGCCCTTGGACCCCTGGCTGTCGCCACTCGCCGCAGCCGGCCCGCGGCATGTTGTCGTCGCCAAGGTTGGTGAAGAGCGCTTTGGCTTCGTCGTGCACGAAGTACGTGGCCGCGAAGAAATTGTCATCAAGCCGCTGGGCGCCAGCCTGCGCGGGCTCGCCGGGGTTGCCGGTGCAACGGTGATGCCGGATGGCCGCGTCGCCTTGATCCTGGATTTCGCCGGACTGGTCGAAGCCTGGAAGCGATCTCTGGGGATGATGCATGGATAAGCTTTCCGTCGTCGGCGTCGTGCTTGCACTGGTTGCCCTGATTGGTGGCAGCGTGCTCAAGGGCGCCGGTGTTGCCGCGCTGGTGTCGCCGGCGGCGTTCGTCATCGTGCTGGTCGGCACCGTGGCGGCGATTCTCCTGCACACGCCGGCAGCGACGTTCAAGCAGGGCATGAAGATGACCAAGTGGGTATTCCGCCCGCCGCAGCAGGATTCGCACGAGCTGATCGAGCGCATCGTCGGCTGGAGCGGCATCGCCCGCAAGCAGGGTCTGCTGGCGCTGGAGAGCAGCGTCGAGGCCGAGCCTGATCTGTTCATTCGCAAAGGCCTGCAGATGCTCGTCGACGGCGCCGAGCCCGATGCGATCCGCTCGGTGCTCGAGGTCGAGGCGCAAACCCGTGAACACCAGGAAACCCAGGGCGCCAAGGTCTGGGAAGGCATGGGCATCTA
>JALYJV010000354.1 GCA_030775105.1 Pseudomonadota bacterium
CACCCGCACCGGTGCCGGAGCCGGCACCGGTGGCCAGCACTCCGACATGCTCGAAGCCTGGTTCGCCCACGTCGCCGGCATGAAAGTCGTCGTGCCGTCGACGCCGGCCGATGCCTACGGATTGTTGATGGGCTGCATCTTCGACAACGATCCCTGCCTGTTCATCGAAGACCAGCTGACGCGCACGCAGACCGGCCCGGTGCCGGTCAAGGGCACGATCATCAAGCTCGGCAAGGCGCATATCGCCCGCGAGGGCAAGGATGTGTCGATCATCGGCTACGGCCGTCCGATCCGCGATGCGATGGTGCTGGCCGACAAGCTCGCCGGCGAAGGCATCTCGGTCGAAGTGGTGGACCTGCGCACGGTTTCGCCGCTGGATACCGAGACGGTGCTCAAGTCCGTCGCCAAGACCGGCCGCGCCGTCGTGATCCACGAAGCACCGCGCAGCTTCGGCTGCGGCGCCGAAGTCGCCGCGCGCATCCAGGAACATCTGTTCAGCGAACTCAAGGCGCCGGTGCTGCGCGTCGCGTCGCGCGACGCGACCGTGCCGTTCTCGCGCGTGCTGGAAGCCGAATACCTGTATCAAGCCAGCGCCATTGAATCGGCGATCCGCAAGACTTTGGAAAAGAGACCCGCACGATGAGCACAGAAGTCCGCATTCCGCAGATCGGTTTTTCGACGCAGGAAGGCACGCTGACCGAATGGCTGGTGGCCGACGGCGCGAAGGTCGAGGCCGGCAAGGCGCTGTACACGCTGGAACTCGACAAGTCGGTGCAGGAAGTCGAGGCGCCGGCATCCGGGACGCTGAAGATCCACGCGGCCGTCGGTGAGGTCTACCAGGTCGGTGCGCTGATCGCTGAAATCGTCTGAGCGAGGACGCTGCCATGTCGAACGAACAGCTCTGGCCCGACAGCTGGAAGACCCTGTCGCACGGCATCCGCAGCGGCCGCTACATCGACCCTGCCTTTGCCAAGCTCGAATACGAGCAGCTGTGGAGCAAGGTCTGGCAGGCCGCAGCGCGGGTCGACGAGATTCCCGAGGTCGGTGATTTCACGACCTACGACATCGGCGACCAGTCGGTCATCGTGGTCCGCGCCGAAGGCGGTGGGATAAAGTCCTATCACAACGTCTGCCCGCACCGCGCGACAGCGCTGTCACCGGGCGGCTGCGGTCATTTCAACAACGGCAAGATCATCTGCCCGTTCCACGGCTGGCGCTGGAACCTCCAGGGCCGCAATGAATACGTGCTGGAGCGCGGCGAATTCAAGGACGGCAAGTTGCTGGACAGCGATGTCGCCCTGCGCGAAGTCCACAACGTCGAATTCGCCGGCTTCATCTTCATCAACTTCGATCGCAATCCGCCATCCTTCGACGACTTCATCGCGCCGGTGCGCGAGCTGATCGAAGGTCTGGCGATCGGTGAGATGCGCAACTACTGGTGGAAATCGATTCCGGTCGCCAGCAACTGGAAAGTCGCCCAGGAAGCCTTCTTCGAGGGCTACCACGTGCCGGCGACGCATCCGCAGCTGGAGCCCGACGCCGCCGACATCATTTTCAACGGCGCGCCCGATGCCGCGGCCGAAGCGACGTTCGCGCATCGCAACGTCTTCACCGAGGTTTATGCGCACGGTCATGGCCGCTTTTTCGCTGGTAAGAAAACGCCGATGGCCGGGCATACCAAGCTCGGTGGAGATCCGGTCGATGCGATGGCCGACCGCCTGAACCTGCTGGTCACCGGCATGGACGCGATGGTGCTCAAGGAAGACGTAGCGATCGTTCGCTCGCTCAAGGGCAAGCCGATACCGGAAGGCTCCAGCCTTGGCGGCGAATACGTCAAGGCGCTGTACACGACGGCCGCGATGCAGCAACGGCCGATGCCCAAGCCGACGCCGGAAATCCTCGGCATGTGGGGCGGCGAGATCTTCGTGTTCCCCAACCTGATGATCCTGCCGCAGGCCGGCAACGCGATGATCTATCGGGTGCGCCCCGACCCCAACAATCCGGACCACTGCAATTTCGAGATCCTCTCGACCAAGACTTATCCGGCCGCTGAAAAGTCGCCGCGCGCGGTAGTGCAGCAGGTGACGGATCCGATGGACCCGGATCAGGTCCTGCCGATTCCGCGCCAGGATCTCGGCAACATCCCGCGCATGCAGCGCGGTCTGCATTCAACAGGCTGCAAGCAGATCTGGCTTGCGTCCGAACAGGAAAAGATGATTCTCAACATGCACCAGGAACTCGATCGCTATCTCAAGGGCGCTGCTGTCGCATGAATTTCGATCTGTCCGAAGAGCAGCAAATGATGCGCGACAGCTTCGCGCGCTTTCTCACCGAGCAGAGCAGCATGGTGCGTGTACGCGCTGCGCTGGCTACGGGATTCGACGCCGGGCTGTGGAAGGGCCTTGCCGATCTCGGCGCCTTCGGCATCCGCGTGCCGGCTGACGCCGGTGGCCTGGACATGGGTCTGCTTGACGCCGCGGTGCTGATGGAAGAAGCCGGCCGCACGCTGGCCTCCGGGCCGATCGCCGAAACCCTGGTTGCTGCACGCCTGCTCGCGGACTGCGGTGGGCAGGAAGTCCTGCTGGAACGCGTGATTGCCGGTGATGCGGTTGTCAGTCTCGCGTTCCGCGATATCCAGAAAGAGCCGCTGCAGTGGATTGCCGGTGGTTCGGTCGCCGAGGCGGTCATTGCCCGCGACGGCGACACGATCGTGCTTGTCGAAGTCCCGGAAGCGCAGCGCAAGTTCGAGGCGAATCTCGCGTCGACGCCGCTCGCCGAACTGGATTTCGCCACGCTTTCAAAGAAGGTTCTCGCGAAGGACGCCAAGGCCTTCGCGCAGGCTCTTGAGGAATGGAAGCTGTTGATCGGTGCCGCACTGGCCGGACTGTCACGCGAGTCGCTGCGCCTGGCAGCGGCCTACGCCAGCGAGCGCAAGCAGTTCGATCAGCTGATCGGTTCGTTCCAGGCGATCTCGCATCCGCTCGCCGAGCTGGTCTGCGAGTCCGATGGCGGCAAGTACCTGGTCTGGAAAGCGATCCGCGCGATTGCCGATGGCGATGCCGATGCCACTGCGACGGTCTCGCTCGCAGCCTGGTGGAACATCGATACCGCCGCGCGCTGCGTCGCGCAGGCGTTGCACACCTTCGGCGGCTATGGCCTGACGACCGAATACGACATCCATCTGTACAACCTGCGCGCCAAGGCCTGGCCGCTGGTGTTCGGCGATCCGCTGCGCCTGATCGAGGAAGCTGGCCGCCGTCTGTACGCCGGTGAAACCGCAGTGTTGCCGGAAGCCGGCGATATTTCGATCGACTTCGATCTCGGCGACGAAGCGCGTGCGCTCGCGGCGGAGATCGATGAATTCTTCAAGAAGAACCTGACGCCGGAGCTGAAGGCCAAAGCGCATTACTCCTGGGAAGGCCACGATCCGGGTCTGCACAAGAAGCTCGCCGACGCCAAGCTGCTGTTCCTCGGCTGGACCAGGGACATGGGTGGCCGCGGCGTGCCGCCGTATGCGCAGAACGCCGCCGCCGATGTCTGGGAAAAGTACGGCTGGACCACGTTTGCCGCCAACGTCACGCAGATGGTCGGCGTCGTGCTGCATCGCTTCGGCAGCCTCGAGGTCAAGCGCGACATCCTGTCGAAGATCATCGCCGGCGAGGCAATCTGCTCTCTCGGCTATTCCGAGCCGGCTTCCGGTTCCGACGTCTTTGCAGCTCAGTGCAAGGCGACGCGCGAACCTGATGGTGGGTGGCGCATCGACGGCACCAAGATGTTTACCAGCGGCGCTGACATTGCCGACTACGTATTCATGCTGACCCGCACCAATCCCGATGTGCCCAAGCACAAGGGCCTGACGATGTTCATCGTGCCGCTGAAGACGCCAGGCATCACGATCCAGCCGGTGCACACTTTCCAGGATGAGCGCACCAACATCACCTTCTACGATGGTGTGAAGGTGCCGGACTGCTATCGCCTTGGCGATGTCGACGCGGGTGCACGGACGATGGCTGCCGGTCTCGAACTCGAACACGGCGGCAGCTTCTCCAAGCCGCTGCGCGCAATGCTCAAGGCCGCGGTCAAGTTCTGCGGCGAGATCCGCCGCGATGGCCATGCGCTGATCGAGGAACCGCAGGCCCAGGTTCGCCTCGCGCGCACCGCCGCCGACCTGATGATTTCCGACCTGCTCGGCTATCGCTCGCTGTGGGCCAGCGTTAACAAGAAGCCGAATCTGGCCTTCGGGCCGATGGCGAAGATGTACTCGTCGGAACGTTTTCTCAAGGACGCCCGCGACCTGCTTGACCTGACCGCGCCGTACTCACTGTCCAAGCGCAGCGGCCCGGCCGCTTTCCTGAACCAGTGCTATCGTCATGCGCAGGGGACGACGATCTACGGCGGCACCAGCGAAGTCCATCGCAGCATGATTGCCGAGCGTGGTCTGGGCATGCCGCGTACGCGGGCATAGCGGTCAGCCTGAGTAGCCCGGTTCCGCGCAGCGGAGCCGGGATGTCCTGGTTACCGAGCGGCGTCTCCCGGCTTCGCCTGCGGCGAAACCGGGCTACATTCATTTCCTTCCGTGAAAGTTGAGGAAGACAGCATGTCCGACACCCCGCATCTGCTGACAGAGATTGACGGCGCGATCCTGACCGCGACGCTGAACCGACCGGACAAGCTCAATTCCCTGAGCGGCGAGTTGATGGGCCTGTTCGAACAGGCCTTGCACCGTTTCCGCGACACGCCGGAACTGAAGGTGATGCTGGTTCGTGCGACCGGGCGCTATTTCTGTGCTGGCGCCGACCTGCGTGGCGGCGACAACCGTGCGCCGCCGACGACCGCATCAGGCATTCGCGAGAATCATCGCCTGCGCCTGCATGGCATGCATCGCATCTACGACGAGATGGAAGCGATCGAGAAGCCGATCGTCGTCGCGCATCACGCGACCTGCATGGGCGGTGGGCTGGAGTTGTCGCTGTCCTGCGATTTCCGTCTTGCGGCAAAAAGTGCGCGCTATGCATTTCCCGAAGGCAAGTTCGGCGTGATCCCGGCATCGAACGGGGTCAGCCGCCTCTCGCGCACGATCGGCACACACTGGGCGCGCTATCTGATCATGGCCAACCTGCCGGTCGATGCGGATCGCGCGCTGATCATGGGCCTGGTCCATGACGTGTTCCCCGACGAAAGCTTCGAGGAAGATGTCATGAAGTTCTGCCGTCATCTCGCGGAGCAGAACAGCGAGCAGATGGGTGCTGCGAAGCTTGCGATCGAACTCGCGCACGATGTCGGCCTGGCGCAGGCACGCAACGTCGAGCGACTGACCAACAGCGCGCTGATGCTCAATCCGGCGTATCTCGAAGGAATCAGGCGCTACGTCGAAGGGATCGGCGGCAAGAAAGGCAAGGGCGGGGATTGAACACGCTTGCCGTTTCGCAGCAGCTTTGTGCGGACATCCGTCGCTCCGTTCATGTCGAGTGCCGCGCGTAGCGCGGTGTATCGAGACATCGCAGCTGCACTGACAGCCTCTCGATACACCTTGCGCGGTGCGCAAGGCACTCGAGGCGAACGGGGCTTTGTGCGGTTTCTCTAAGGCAGATCCAATGCTTCAGTCCGCCTTGCGCGCGTGGAGATTCACGCTCGCAATGTGCACACCTGCTGGCTGATCGATCAGCGAGCGGAAAACGTCGGTCACCGTCGTGAACTGCGACAGCGGACGCTCGCGCAGATTGATGCCGGCGGCCATCGCCGCCTGACCGAAGCGCATGCGCATTTCCGGTGCGACATCCCAGGTCTTGCCTTCTTCCATCATCTGGCCGACGCGGACATTGGTGACGCGGATGCCGCTGGGTTCGAGCTCGTGGTACAGGCCTTCCGAGAAGCGCTCGAGTCCGGCCTTGGAGCTCTGGTAGGCAACCAGATACGGGAAGACCATGCCGACCGATTCGCTGCTGATGTTGATGATGTGGCCGCCGCGTTGCATCAGCGGGATCGCGGCGCGGGCGCAGAACATCGGCCCGGCGAGATTGGTCGTGATTGCAGACAGGATCTGCTCGTCGCTGGCTTCGGCAATCAGGAAGGGCTCATATACCGCGGCGTTGTTGATCAGCACATCGATGCGAGCATGGCGCTTGGCGATCGCAGCGAATGCAGCCTTGACCGATGTCGGTGATGCGACATCGCAGGCCAATCCCAGTGCGCGTTCACCGAGCTCGGCGGCGACGGCTTCGACCTTGGATGCCGTACGGCCAAGTACAACGACGCTGTCGCCATCGGCAACGAAGCGGCGGGCGAGGGCGCGACCGAGACCGACACCGGCGCCAGTGATGACGATGACCTTGGACATCTGCACTCTCCGGATTCTGTTCGGAATTCACACAGCCCGTTCGTGTCGAGTGCCGGCGAAGCCGGTGTATCGAGACATTAGTGCTCCGGTGGAGCATCTCGGTACACCGCGCGCTGCGCGCACGGCACTCGATGCGAACGGCCTATTTTCTGAACTGCAACTGGTATGAGGCCTAGCGAGGGTAAACGGACAGATCGCCGGCATACGCGATCCCACCCGGCCAGAAGCGCGTGCCGCTGACCTTGCGGAAGTAGTGCACGGTGCGTGCCGTCGAGGCGGCCGCCGAGCGTGGCTGCATCGACACGCCACTGGGGCTGCGGCCACCGGCGCGCGCACTGAAATCCTTGAGCGTGAACAGCAGGTCGTCGGTCTGCTGCGCGCACAGCACGAGCTGGTCGCCGGGACAGTAGCGACGCGGCTCGACCTGGAAGCTCGCCAGCTCGCCGCGCTTCATCGCGACGTGGCCCGGAACATTGATGACCTCAAAGCTGTGCACGTCGTCGTACCACTGCTGGTACTCGGCCTGGCGGCCCGGCGTGTAGTTGGCGAGGATCAGGCTCATGCCGGACAGCGGCTTGTCGCGCTGCCAGTTCGGGCTCGCCTTCCAGTCGGTGTAGAGGCGGTAGGTGTAGATCCTTTCATTCTCGCCGCTGTCGTCGATCAGGCCGGCATTGCGAGCTTCAGCAAGCAGCGGACCCAGTGCCGGGATGTCGAGCTCCGGTTGCGGCGCGTCGAAGTCGTAGACGCTCATGTAGCGCCAGGGCTGCGGGATGTCCGGCATGATCTGCTGCGGCGTGACTTCGTAGCGATCGGCGGAGATGAAGCCGCGCAGATTGCCAAGCGCCTTGCGATGCGGGCCATCGAACCACGCGGCGTAATCGGCTTCGCGGCCGGCCGGGACGTTGTGCAGGTGGATGCTCGTATACAGGGCCATGGCGATTCTGTTGGTGTTGCCGCGGGCGGATGCGCCAAGCGGGCATCCTGCATCTACTTATAATCAACAACGATGTTGATAACGTCAAGAGACTGTGCGATAAAGCGCCAGCCAGGACATGGCGCGGCATTGAAGCCGGAGGCCTGCCGAGCGGAGGAGAACATGAGAATTCGAATCAACAAGTCGGCCTGCGTCGGCAACGCCCGCTGTGCCGCAGTCGCGCCCGACC
>JALYJV010000355.1 GCA_030775105.1 Pseudomonadota bacterium
GTTGATGCCGCTACCGAGTAGATAGACCGCCACCGGCAGATCGAGCATCAGCTGGTTGCTGTCGACCAGCGTCATGATTGCCGCCGCTGCAGGCAGCTTGCTGGCGGATGCGATGGGCAGAACAGTGTCCATGTTCTGATCGCCGCCTGCGCAGCTCAGCAAGGTCTCGTTGCCATCAAACACAGCGAAGCTGTAGCCGCGCACCGCGCTGTCTGAAGCAGCGTCGTTGCCGATGTAGCTGTCGAGCGTGGTGCAGATCGGTGAGCGACCGCCGCTGCTGACGCCGCCGCCGCCGAATGCACTGGTGTCGTCGCCACCGCCACCGCTACACGACGCAGTCAGTACCGTCAGCGCGACGATGACAAGGCGAGAATCGATCATGTGGGTGCTCCTTTCGGGGGAATTCACCATGGGCGTGACGACACCCGATATCTGTTCGATGCCGTACATACGCTTCCCTTGCACCGTCGTGGGCCGCCGTTTCGGGCCCTTGCCGAGACTGACGGCAAGCGGGCGGGGCCGACATCGGAAAAGCGACGGATAGCGCAGTTTTGCCCGCCAGCCTTCACAATATGCGGCCGCCCTGTTCTGGTGCGGGCCGAAACCCCAGGTGAGCGTGTGGATACCCAGCCCCCAGAAACCCCGAATGACATGGCGTTCTCCAGCCTGGCCTTGCAGCCGGCGCTGTTGCAGGCGCTGGAGCAGCTCAAGTACGCGCAGATGACGCCGATCCAGGCGCTGAGCCTGCCGCTGATCCTGGAGGGCAAGGACGTGATCGGCCAGGCGCGCACTGGCAGCGGCAAGACCGCGGCGTATGGTCTGGGCCTGCTGTCGCAGCTCGACCCGGCGCTGGCGAAGGTGCAGGCGATGGTGCTGTGCCCGACGCGTGAACTGGCCGACCAGATCGCCAAGGAAATCCGCCGTCTTGCGCGCTTCATGCCGAACATCAAGCTGACCGTGCTCAGCGGCGGCATCGACAAGCGCCCGCAGCTGGCGTCGCTGGAACACGATCCGCACATCGTCGTCGGCATGGCTGGTCGTATTCTGGAACTGATCGAGGCCGATGCCCTGAAGCTCGATCAGCTCAAGGTGCTGGTGCTCGACGAAGCTGACCGCATGCTCGATTCCGATTTCGAGGCGGCGAGCCGCGAGATCGTTGCGCGCGCCCCGAAGAACCGCCAGACGCTGTTCTTCTCGGCGACCTTCCCGGACAACGTGCGCGATCTCAGCCGTCGCCTGCAGCGTCGTCCGGTCGAAGCGACGATCGACATCACTGCACCTGCAGCACAGCTCGAGGAAGTGTTCTACGAGATCGATCCGGATCATCGCACCGACGCCCTCGCGCATCTGCTCAGCACGCGTCGGCCACAGTCCGCGCTGGTGTTCTGCCACACCCGTCACGATGCGCAGGACCTCAGCGATGCGCTGGCCGAACGCGGCTACTCCGTGTTGGCGCTGCACGGCCACATCGACCAGCGCGAGCGTGATGAAGTGCTGGTGCGTTTTGCCAACGGCAGCATTCGCGTGCTGGTTGCGACCGACGTCGCTGCTCGCGGCCTCGACATCAGGAATCTTGAAGCGGTCATCAGCTTTGAGCTGGCGGGCGAAGCCGATGCGCATATCCATCGCATCGGCCGCACTGCGCGCGCCGGGGACAAGGGGCTGGCACTGCATCTGGTCGGTCCGCGCGAACTGGAACGTGTGCAGGCGCTGGAGGAAAAGCGCGGCAAGAAGATCCGCCTCGCCAAACTGCCGACCAAGTTTGAGCCCGACAATCCGCGCCCGCCGACGGTGACGACGCTGTGCATCGACGCCGGCCGCCTCGACAAGCTGCGCCCCGGCGACGTACTGGGTGCGCTGACGGTTGAAGGCGGGCTGGTCAAGGAGATGGTCGGCAAGATCAATACCTACGACACGCGCACCTATGTTGCGATCGATCTCAAGCAGGCGCAGAAGGCAATGAAGCTGTTGCAGCAGGGCAAGATCAAGGGCAAGAAGTTTCGCGTTCGGCCGATAGCTTGAGCCTTATTCCCTCTCCCCTCGCGGGAGGGAGTCAGGGTGAGGGGGCGCGCGTAGCGCGTGCGGTGATCGCCGCCTCCCCCTCTCCCCAAACCCTCTCCCGCAAGGGGAGAGGGGAGTTTCATGCGCAGGGCTGACTCACAATCGCCGCGCTCATGCTGTGCCCATCGATATCCAGGTAGAGCTGACGCTCGGTCACCGAGATCGCGAGCTTGGAGCGTCGCTGCAGACGCTTGGCAGCGTCAGCCAGGAACTCGCGACCGAACGAGTGAACCGGCACTTCGGCCGCGCGGTGGATTTTCTTGCCTGCGTACTGAGCGAGCAATTGCGCCGGATCGCGGTGGGCGTAGACCGCGGCACGACCCGCATGCTTGCTGCCGCGATGCACGCGTTCGGCGTCCGGCGCGCCGACCTCGATCCACGCGGTGATGCGGCCGGTGAGATCGCGCACGAGAACCGCCGGCTCATCGACCGCGGCAACGCCCTCGGTCAGCGCGATGCCGTCCTGGTACTCCAGGCAATAGGCCAGCACGCGGACCAGCATGAACTCGACGGTTTCCGAGGGCTGTTGGGCGACGCGCAGCTCGAAGTCGGCATAGACGCTGCGGTCCATGTCGGCGAGCTGGATCGTGAAGGTGTGCATCGTTGCGGTGAGTGCCATGCCGCGATTATCGCCGAATGCCGTTGCGTGCGGCGACTATGCCGCGACACCGAACAGTTGGCCGACGCCCGCCGTGAGCAACATGGCCAGCGCGCCCCAGAACGTCACGCGCGCCGCACCGGTTGCCATCGATGCGCCGCCAGTGCGGGCGGCGACGCTACCGAGCACGGCGAGCAGGATCAGCGATGCCGCGGCGACGCCTGGAATCAGCGAGTCCGGCATCGTCCATGCAATGGACAGCGGCAATGCGGCACCGATCGCGAAGCTGGCTGCGGATGACAACGCCGCCTGGATCGGTTGCGCAGGCATGCGATCCGACAAGCCGATATCGTCGCGTGCATGCGCAGCGAGCGCGTCGTGCGCCATCAGCTGATCGGCGACTTGCACGGCCAGCGCCGGTGCGAGCCCGCGCCTTTCGTAGATGCGCGCGAGTTCGTCGCGCTCGCCGCGGAAATCGGCTTCCAGCGAACGCTTCTCGATCGCCAGGTCGGCGCGCTCCGCATCGGCCTGCGAGCTGACCGAGACATACTCGCCGGCCGCCATCGACATCGCACCGGCGACCAGCGCCGCGCCACCGCTGATCAGCACAGTCTCCTGCGTGCTGCCTGCCGCGGCGATGCCGATCAGCAGGCTGGCCGTCGAGACGATGCCGTCGTTTGCGCCGAGGACGGCAGCACGCAGCCAGCCTGAGCGATGGGAGCGATGGATCTCTGCGTGGCTCATGCCGGGACTCGCGGTGTTTGCATGCGACAAGACTAACCTGCCGCCGCGCCAATGCTTCATCCCCTGCCGATTTCTAAGCCGGTAGGGTTAGGCGCGCGAGCTGCGTGCTCAGCACACTAGCCCCAAGCCGGCGGATGCGCCGTCAATGAACGAGGAGAGCAGGATGGCAAAGCTACAGGGCAAGGTCGCGTTGATCACCGGTGCAGGGCAGGGCGTGGGGCAGGGCATTGCCTTCGCGCTCGCTGCCGAGGGTGTGGTGGTAGCGGTCACCGGGCGCACGCTGTCCAAGCTCGAATCGACGGTCGCGGAGATCCACAAGCGTGGCGGCAAGGCGCTGGCAGTCGAATGCAATGTGCGTGACGCAGCCTCGCTCGCCAATTGTGTGAGCACGGTGATCGCCAGGCTCGGCAAGCTCAACATCCTGGTCAACAACGCCCAGGAAGTGCCGCTGGGTACGCTAGAGAGCGTCACTGATGAGGCCTTCGCCGCCGGCTGGGAATCCGGCCCGCTCGCCACCTTCCGTCTGATGAAGGCCTGCCATCCACACCTCAAGGGCGACGGTTGCATCGTCAACTTCGGTTCGTCGGCGGCGAAGCGCTGGGATGCTGCGGGTTACGGGGCCTATGCGGCGGTCAAGGAAGCGATCCGCCAGCTGACCCGCGCCGCCGCCTGCGAATGGGCCAAGGACGGCATCCGCTCCAACGCGATCCTGCCGCTCGCCGATTCACCTGCGATGCAATGGTGGACGCGTGAGCGCCCGGAAGAAGCCGCAGCGTTCATCGCGACCGTGCCGCAGGGCCGCGTCGGTGCCTGCGAGGAAGACATCGGCCGCTATGTGGTTTCGCTGTGCTCGGACGAGAGCCGTTACATCAATGGCCAGTCGATCGGTGTGGATGGCGGGCAGGCTTACCTCGGCTAGTCCGTGCGTGCTGCGCACGGCACTCGATGCGAACGGTGTTTGGTGGAGCTTTGGGATCAAACCAAAACTCCGTTCGTCTCGAGTGCCGGCGAAGCCGGTGTATCGAGAGACCAGAGCAAGGTCTGAAGATCAGATCTTCCAGCGAACCCCGGTCAGTCGCTCCGACTCAGCCCACAGCAATGCCGCGCGTTCGACATTGCGTGCGGCGCGACTGAGACGCGCGCGCGCCGGATGACCGCGCAACTCCAACGCGCCGTCCGGCCCGTAGTAGGCACCGGCTTCAGCATCTGCGGCGCTTGCGGCGTAGAGACTGGGCAGCGCGCCCAACGCCGCCGGCTGGCCGAGCATTGCGACGCCGAGCTGCGCGGCATTGATCCACAGGCTGCGCAGTCTGGACGGCTGGGTGCCGCCGGCGCCGTAGAAGATGTTTGTTGCGGAGTAGCCGGGATGGGCGGCGACGCTGACGACCGGGCTGCCGGCCTTGCGCAGGCGGCGATCCAGCTCCAGCGCGAACATCAGGTTCGCCAGTTTCGACTGGCTGTACGCGCCGGCCTTGCTGTAACTGCGACGCTCCCAGTTCAGGTCGTCCATCGCCAGGCGTCCGGTCAGGTGGGCATTGCTGGCAACGCTGACGATGCGCGCCTTGGGTGCGGCGCGCAGGCGCTCGAAGATCAGCGCGCTGAATGCGAAGTGGCCGAGATGATTGGTGCCGAACAGCAACTCGAAGCCATCGGCCGTGCGTGTCAGCGGCACCGCCATGACGCCGGCGTTGTTGATCAGGATGTCGAGCGGCTCGACACGCGCGTTGATCTGTTCTGCGGCGCGCTGCACTGACTTCAGATCCGACAGATCCAGTTCCAGATAGTCGAGGCATGCGTCCGGCGTGACGGCGCGGATCTGCGCCATCGCGGTCTCGGCCTTGGCGGCGCCACGGCAAGTCAGAATCACGCGTGCGTTCTTCGCCGCAAGTGCCTGGGCGGTCGCGAGACCGAGACCGCTGTTGGCGCCGGTGACGAGGGCGGTCCTGCCACTCAGGTCGGGGATGTCGTTGTGGGTCCAGCGGGCCATGGCGTGCCTGTCCGGTCTATGGATATCCGGATTATCGACGCCGCTGCCGCGGCGGGCCTCATGCGGAAGCGTGAGATCCGGGGCAATCCGGGTCATATTTGCCAGAGCCGGTCAGGGGCGATCGCGCTACGCTGCCGGTCAAATCCTGGGGGATCCTTCATGGCTTACGACACAGATCGCATCAGTACCCTGCAGCCGCTGCGCATGTCCGCGACGCAGATGAGCGCCGCGCTGCGCGCCGGGCAGATCACGTCGCGCGAACTGGTCGATGCGCACATCGCGCGCATCGAGACGGTCAATCCGCTGACCAATGCCATCGTCCAGCAGCGTTTCGATGCCGCACGTGCCGAAGCCGATGCGGCGGACCAGCGTCTGCGCGCGACCGCCGACAAGGCCAGCCTGCCGCCGCTGCTCGGCGTGCCCTGCACGCTCAAGGAAAACTTCGCGTTCAGCGGTTTCCCGCAGGTATCTGGCCTCGTTGCACGGCGCGGTCGACTCGCTGATCACGATGCACCGACCGTTGCGCGCCTGCGCGCGGCCGGCGCCATCGTGCTCGGCTTCAGCAACACGCCCGAGCTGTGCATGTGGCTGGAAACCAGCAACCACGTCTATGGCCGCACCGGCAACGCCTATAACCCGGCATGCACGACCGGCGGCTCCAGCGGTGGCGAAGGTTCGGTGATCGGCTCTGGTGGTTCGCCGTTCGGACTCGGTGCCGATGTCGGTGGTTCGATCCGCTTTCCGGCGTTCTTCAACGGCGTGTTCGGCCACAAGCCGACGCCGGGCATCGTGCCGAATACCGATCAGGTGCCGGAACCGGCCGGCATGATGAACTACAACTGCGTGACCGGCCCGCTCGCGCGGCGCGCCGAAGACCTCTGGCCGCTGCTGAACATCCTCGCCGGGCCGGACGGCGCTGATCCGGTATGCAAGGCCGACACGCTGCATGGCGATCCGTCGAAGGTGCAGCTCAAGGATCTGCGCGTGCTGTCGCTGGAGCAGAACGGCCGGCGCCGCGTCGCCGGCGATCTGCGCGCCGCGCAGCGCGGCGCTGCGGAATGGCTGGGTACGCAATGCCGCGAACTGAAGACACCGCACTGGCC
>JALYJV010000356.1 GCA_030775105.1 Pseudomonadota bacterium
AGCTCGGGCCGGATCCGGCATGCGTCCGCTATCTGTTGTCAGACCGATCGGGCAGCCGTACCCATTCCAAGAGCAGCGGCGAATCCGCTTTGCCCATTTTCGTACTCATTCGCAGTAGCGCGCGCGTCCGCGGCTCGATCCACAACACGCGATCGAAATTCTCGCGCAGCCCGGTCACCTGAACCCGCTCAACGACCTCTATGGCCGGACCTTGGTAGGCAAGGCTACTAAACGATACATCCTGTACTCGCACGACCTGCGCCACCTGCTCAATCCATTCGGGGGACTGGCTGGTCTGCATCCAAACCACGGATGGCGAGTGACGATCGATCACATCAACCTCGCCACGCAAGTATGCAGAGACCGGCCCAGCCCGCAGGACTTCCGTGCGAACGATATCGGTCAGCAGGCCCTCGGAATGGCGGATCAATGAGTTGTCGATGAAAAGCTTGACGCCACCACCGCCAATCCAGAGATCGCCGCTGTGCCCGACCTTCTGCTCAGCCAATATCAACACCAACTCCTCCTGACCAGTCAGGCGTACATAGAGCTGGGCGTAGGGGGCATCTATCGTCGTCTCAATCCTGGCCCGCATGGCCGGAGACATGCCCTCGGCAAAGGTTTGCTGCGCCGCTTCGGTCACGGATCGGAGCCCCAATGTCTGGCATCCGGCAAGTAAGCATACGAGCAACTGCAACGCTCCGAGTCGAGCCCTCCGCGCCGCCCAAATGCGCTTAGTGTTCATACACTGCGCCCGCGTCGTAACGGCCGTAGATGCCATAGAGCTCGCGCCCGTCCCTGACCTTCTGCCCGCCGTCTCGTGTCAGGAATCGGTAATTCACGGTCAAGCTGTTGGCATCCAGGCCCTTGTTCCTGAATTGCAACGGAATCGTGATGTATATCCCCTTGTCGAAAGAGCCCTCGCCGAACTCCTTGGAAGAGACATTCGTCTTGGTGGCAAAAACGCCAAAGCTCGCGCCGTTGCGAAATTCCCGCGAGATATCGACCGTCACGCCAATATCCTTGGCAAGGTATCGGCCGGCACTGACCTTGGCGGTCACACCCTCGAACGGCGAACGGTAGTACCACGTCACGTGGCCGGTCGCCGTCTCATAGTCGAGAAAATCGAAGCGCTGCTCGAATCCACGCTTGCGAACGTAATTGGCGTTGATGCCAACCGCCCAGCGTTTGTCAAACGGCCGATACAGCACTTCGCTGCCAACGCCTCCGTACATCTCCTCAAAAATACCGGCTGACAGTCGGCCGTACCATTCAGGCGCAATTGGGAACAGGTAGTTGGCATCGAGACGATCCAAGAAGACGTCGCCGCTGCCTGACTGGTACTTCTCCAGATCTCCGCGTACCGGAGGCAGCGTGCCGCTCGTCCCGGCCGCGGCGCGGTCAAGATCATTGAGGATTGATACCCCGACCAAGCCGGTGATCGCCAGTCTTGGCGTCAGTTGCACAGTCAGCGAAGGCTTCAAAAGCAACTGGCCGAGATAGAATTCCACCGGCCCGCCGATGCTGGATCGCAGCGCCGGGGTCAAGCCAAACAGCATGGAAGGGTAGCTGAGTAGATCCGGATAACGTGCGCGATCTGCCTCTCCCCCATCAGCCGGTCCGTATTGACTGAGCAAAACGAACTCATCCTCACCGACTTGCCCGCGTGCCTCCTTCTCGATCAGGCCTCGAGACGCTTGCGCGGAGAGCGCCGGAATGCCGCCGGCCATTGTGACGACGCGGACTTGCGTCACCTCCGGCATGCGGTCAATGGCCATGCGGCCGACGAATCGCAGCACGTATGCCGGATCGCGATATCCCGCATTGTTGCTCTGCCATATCGTGAATACCGCCCGATCCGCGCTCAGGTCCATCGCATGCGCGTAGAAGCCTTGCTGGGCCAGCGCGTCGTACAGCCCTGCCAGCCGTTCGGTCTGGCCATCGGCGAAAGCAGCCCGGTAGCTGGGATGAAGATCGCTCTGGAGCGGCGGCAGGTACGCTTTACCAGCCGCCGCCGAGTCAGACCCAATGATCGGCTGTATCCCCAGACGAAAGCCCAACTGATTGCCGCGCAGATAGCTCAGCCCCAGCGTCGCGTAGTCGTTCAGCGCGTAATCAACCCCGAAGTTGAACCGCGAATCCTGTTCGATGGGTGCTGTTGCGCGCTCAAAGCTGTAGTCATTTCCTTCCATTTCCGCAAGAAACGACCAGCGCGGCCAGTACGAGGGTCTCCACATCAGGCTGCCGAACATCGCCACGTCCTTGCCGCGGAACCAGTTCTGGTACCCAACCTGCCCGCCTGTCTCACGGTCGAATCTTCCCGGTCGCGACGCAAAACGGTTCGAGATCTCAGCCAGCGGATTGGCAAAGTCAGCGGACGACCCCAGCCGTCCCCACCCGATACCCAGGGAGCTGTAAAAATCATAGTAGCGCTGAGACGCGACGACATATTCACCGCCAAAGAACTGGGTTCCTCCGATATCAAGTAGCCCCACACTGACAGCGGGCAAGCCACCGGAGCCATCGAATATTCTCAGCGCGATATCGAAGGACTTATCCTTGTAGCTTTGATCGCCATCGGCATACCGCTCATCGGTAATTTCGTTGTAGCGCGCGCCGAAGTTGACTCCCGGAAACACCTGCATGTTCAGGTACAAATGCCGGTAGGGCAGCGCCGAAGATATTCCGAAGCCTAGGCTCCCTTCGGCCGGCATGAACGCGGTCGGCGTTTCCAAGACCCCTGGGAACCCCGCCTGGCTCAGGTGCCCTTCACCTACGCCGGCCGCCGAGGTCATCGCAGGGAATCCCACGAATGCCACAGCGCAGAGCAAGCCCCCCCACCGTCTACACATGGAATCAGCGAGCCTGCGTCAGGGGCGTACAAGTGCGCTGCAGCACTGCCGCGCCCCAGACCATCAAGGAGCCCGGCGGGACTGCGGTGGGCTGATAGTTCCAATAGCGCGTCTTCAGTACACGGACGATGCCGTCCGGCAACACCAGCAGGTCACGGCCGCGCCTCCACGAGGTGGTCAGCTCCGCGTCCTGCGAATACTGCTCTGCGGTCCGGCCTGGCTCGTAAAGCATTTCCCGGACTTGCTCTCCGGCGATGCCGTGTACGTAGCTTGGCCGCGGCGGAATAACCAGCACATCACCCGACCAAAGAGGCAACGCAGCGGAAGTCGCATCGGCGAGGCCCAGATGCAGCGGAACCCGCACCCGCCGCCCGCCGATCAGATCCAGCACCAAGGATTGCAGGCGCTCTTCATCGAGCGCTCCTCTCATCGCGAGCACCGCCTGATACGCCTCCCAAGGCAGTCGGCAGACAGGACGGGGCTCCAGTATCGTCTCGGTCGTCGCCTCCACTTCGCGCAGCAACACTGCGCCGAGCGGATACGAATCGGGCCGCGGACCGCCTGCCCGCTTGAGCAAGTCCGCCATCGGCGCGTAAAACCCGTCTAGCGCATAAAGCCCGGGGGCTCGGACGGCGCCGTATATTTCAACCGTAGGTGACTCAACCAGGCGCTCGGCGTGTGCAGCCTGCGGCCAAAAAAATGTCATGAAAACCGCAGCCAGTGCAAATACGGTCGAAGCATGAATTGAGTAACGTATGAGCAGCATGCGCGTTCCTGACAACATAGAGATGGCGAGCAGCCTCACAGCAGAGTTTGCGCTCACAGTCGGCTACTTTTCCGGCCTGCTGACGCCCTACAGAGCATTCCAGTCGTCTTTCCCCCGAACGGGCGGGGCGACTAAATCAGAAAATCCAAAACAACGGCTTTCCGGCAAAAGCGGCGTGGGCTTAACCTAGCACCTGGTAGCGACGACACAGTTCAGCGCCTTGCGCCCATCCCAGCATGCCACTGCGCACTCGCCCTCTCGCTAACGACAGCGGGC